>JAFGTL010000260.1 GCA_016934125.1 Candidatus Hydrogenedentota bacterium | reverse complement strand
GAGAGAAAAACGAGACGATCCCGAGGATACTCGACCTCAGCGAGCTGACGGACAGGCCTTGCTCCGTCACCTCGCTCGGCAGCCGCGGGGTCGCCTGCGACACGCGGTTCTGCACCTTGACGAGGCACATGTCGAGATCGGTGCCCACGGCAAACGTCACCGTCAGGCTGTAGTTGCCCTGGTTGTCGCAGTCCGATTCCATGTAGATCATGTTCTCGACGCCGTTCATCTCTTCTTCGAGCGGCGCCGCAACCGTGGCAGCTACAACCTCTGCGCTCGCCCCCGGATACCGGGTTTGGACGTTCACCTCGGGCGGGGTGACGTCCGGGTATTGCTCGACGGGCAGGGCCAGCATGGCCAGGGCGCCTGCCAGCGTGAGTACGATGCTGATCACCATGGCGAAGCGGGGCCGCGAGATGAAAATGCGTGCCAGCATAGATCACATTCCTTTCGCGCCGGCCGGGGCGGCAGTCACCTGGACGGGCTGTCCAGGCTGGGCCTTCTGAAGCCCCTCCACCACCACCTGTTCGCCGGGGGCCAGCCCCTCCTGAACGATCCGGCGCCCTTCCAGTTCCGCCCCGAGAACCACCCCGCGCTGTTCCACAACGCCCTCGGCGTTCACTACATAGACGAATTCCCCGCGCTGGCCCACCATCACCGCCTGCGATGGCACCTGCGGGGCCGTGCGCGCCTCGGCGGACTGCGCCAACACCGTCACGTGCATCATCGGCACCAGCATGCCGGCCGGATTGGCGAACTGCGCGCGCAGCGCAATCGTCCCTGTGGCGGGATCCAGTTCGTTGTCGGCGAAATCCCAGGCGCCCCGCCCGTCATACACCGTGCCGTCCGGGAGTCGCAGCCGCGTGTCGATGCCGCCTTCGCCTTCCTTCGCGGCCAACCCGAGCAGCCGCATGTACTCCCGATCCGGCACCGAGTACACCACGCGCACGGGATCGGCCTGCACAATGCGCGCCAACGCCCCGCTGGCCGGCGTCACGTAGTTGCCCTCCGTCACGAGCGCCTTGCCGATTCGCCCGTTGATGGGGGCGCGGATTTCCGTGTAGTCCAAGTCGATGCGCGCCAGTTGCAGATTGGCCTTGGCCTGTTCAAACGCGGCCTGAGCCTGTTCCACCGCCGCGGCGCCTTGCTTCACGCGGGCCTGGGCCTGCTCGAAATCCGCCGTGGCCTTGTCCATGTCGGCCTGTGCCACCCCGCGCTCATCGGCCTTGCCCAGGCGCTCATAGTACTTCCCCGCGCGAACGCAGTCGGCCTGGGCCGCGTCCAGATCGGCCCGGGCGGCCGGCAGATTGGCTTCGGCCTGCTGGACGGCCGCTTGGGCGAGCGCGATACGTGCCTCGAACGGGGCCCGCTCGATGGTGAACAAGAGATCGCCCGCGGCCACCGTGCCGCCCTCCTCGAAGTGGACGGTTTCGAGGTAACCGGCCACCTGCGGCATGACGTTGACGGTCTCAACCGCCTCGATATGCCCCATGAACTCCTGCGGCGCCTCGGCCGGGCCTTCGGTGACCGCCGCCACCACGACCGCCGGGGGGCCCGCCTGCCCGCCCATCGGGCCGGGGGGGCCTCCCGCCGGCCCGGAAGGCAACAAGCCCCGCATGAACCAGCCCCCTGCAAGCAGCAGGGGGATAGCCGCTGCCTGCGCCAGCACCCCGATCCAATTCACGCGGCGCGGCTGCGCCGCCTGCCTGTCTGCATCGCTCCCGTTCGTCAAGAGAAGTCTCCTTATCCGTCGCGTCGGTTACGCCCTGAGACTGTCGATCAGCGCCGTAAACGCGACTTCTGCCGCTTCCACAGGATCGGCCGAAAGCATGCCCTGAAGGTGGGCCGTCAAGAGGCCGAGCCACACCCCCGTCAGCATGCCCTTCGCCGCCTTGATATCGCTTCCATTCCGCACCTCGCCGCGCCGCTGAGCCTGCGCCAGAATACCGCTCAATTCCTCGAAAGGCTCCGCGCGGAACTTCATCAGTTCTTCCCGGACCGCCGTGATCATGTCCGCCGACCACTCCATCTGCAACAAGATGAACATCGAGAACTTCCGGAACTCCTCATCCCGCGTCGCAATGCGCATATGGGCCACGAGATAGTCCTTCAGGCCGTTCAACGACGCCGTGTCGGGGAGATCGGCCTCCAACAGGGCCTGTTCCCGGCCGTGCATGTACTCGATGAGCGCGGCCAGCAGCGCCTGCTTGTTCTCGAAATGCCAGTATACGGCGCCCTTCGTCATCCCGATGCGCCGCGCAACGTCCACAAACGTGGCCCGCGAGTATCCCTTCGCCGCGAAGACATGGAGGGCCGCGTCCAGGATGCGTTTCCGCGTCTCCTGGGCCTCCTCCTTCGTCCTTCTCGCCATATTGCGGACCTCCGCTGCGGAAACCCCGGCCATGCGCCAAAACACGAATCCGAGCATGCTACATACCTTCGTGAAGGTATGTCAAGCCCGCCGCGCGCCACGGGCCTGCGTCACGAGCGAGGGTTTTAGCAAGAAGTGGTGAGTTTGCCGCCTTTTGGTGTATAATAGCATATACACCACAAGGAG
>JAFGTL010000259.1 GCA_016934125.1 Candidatus Hydrogenedentota bacterium | reverse complement strand
TGCGGAGGGGTTGCCGTAGTAGAGGTAGAACGTCGCGGCTTCCGAGGAAACCGGGAACGCCACCGTGCACAAGTCCTCGAAACCCGATGCAATCACATAGTGGGGCACGATCTTGCCGGCGGCGTCAATCACCCGCAGATCGCTCGCCTCGGGCGACAGGTTGCCGCACGTGGTAAACGCCACGACAGCGGCGTCGTCTTTGTCGAGGCGCGGCTCGGCGCCAACTTCAATCGTTTTGCGGCAGGCCCACGCGTCGTTCCACCAGCCCGCCGGCGCGCCCGAGGCCCGCGGGCCACACAGCGCAAGAAGGCCGGCGGCCAGCGCCGGGAAGAGGATTCGGGCCGAGTCCATCCGTGACACCATGTTCTTCATCATTCCTCCGGCGCCTTCGGTGCGATGTAGATGGGCGGGCTGGCGTCACCGTCCGGATCGGGCGGCGTGGACACCGGCTCCCGGGGCGGGGCGTCCGGCTTCAGCTTGGGCATGGGCCCGGCCGCGCCCTGCTTGGTGACGACGACATTGTCGAACCACAGGTTGCCCGGTTTCAGGTAGCCGTAGAGCCACACTCTGACGAACTCGACGCGGAACCGGCCGTGTCTCGGGGCAAACGAGAACTCCTGCGTTGCGAATTGGCCGCGGGGCAGGTAGCGATCGAAATGGGCTTCCTTGTGTTTCGAGTACACCTCGCGGTAGCGGCCCTTGGGGGCCGCCGTATCGGCCACCTTGGCGTAGCCTTTCACGAAGATGATGGCGTTCGGGGCATCGCTCTTCACGTCAACGCGAATCGTGTACTCGGTGTCAGGATCGACGGCGATGGGCTTCGAGAAGAACCCCTGGCCGTAGGTTTCGGCGGTGCGCCTGTCCATGGCGGTGTGGATGCCGCGGGACGCATCGACACCGAGCCCGTCGCCCCATTGCACACGGACGCCGTCGGGCCGATCCCAGCCCTCCGGCCACGACGTGCCCTGTTCGAAGTCACCGTTCACGGCCAGGTTGGGCGGGGGAGGCGGCGGCGTCTCGACGGCGGCCTCGTCAGCGCCCTGATCGCCTGCAGCGGCAAGCAACACCAGACAAACAAGGCGGATCACGCGTTTCCTCCTTTCCGCGCAGTCATGGGCGGGACTCGGCCAGTGTTCGGAAGTAGTCGGCCACCATGTCCCGGTATTCCGGCACAACCTCCTCATCGAGCGCTTCTAGCAGTTCCTGCTGGTTCCGTTCGGGCAGGAACACCGGCTGTTCACCGCGGATCGTGATGTGCTGGCTCAGATGGCTGCGCGATTCCCGCATGGTGTCCAGCAGGATCTGCTTCTTGGGCAGCACGTCCTGGTAACGGTAACTGCGCAAGTCGTCTTCGATCTCGCGCATGACGCCGATGGACTCGTCCAGGGCGGGCAACGGGATGTTGACGACGCGGAGCTTGAACTGGAGTCGCTCGGCCTTGGCCCGCAGATCGGCTTGCTGCCCGGCCAACCGCTGCATGCTGTTCTGCACCTCCGGCGGAAGAGGCCCGGGCAGGCCGTAGCCGCCCGAGCCGCTGAGTTTGCCGCCGCCCGTGGCCCCGCCCATGGGATCGGTGCTGCTGTCCTCGACGATGCCCTCTTCGAAAGCGTCCGGCGAGAGGCGCGTAGGCGTGTCGCGCCCGCCCTTGCCGGAGGCAGTTTTCTCGACAAATTCGCCGTGGGCGCGGCCCGTGCGGCCTTCTCCGCTGCGCCCGCCGATCTCGCTCGAATTGGGCATGAGGTTGCCTGTGATACCTTTGGCGCTCATGTTGCTGATGGGCCCGTCCATGGCCATCCAGCCGGCCCCGGCGTCGATCGAATCGGCCCAGGAACTCGACTCGTCCTCGATTTCCTCGATCATGTCCTCTTCCGTCTCGATGAGTTCGCCCATCATATCGTAGAGCTCGTCCGGAAGCTCGGCCATCGGCGCCTCGTAATCTTCGGGCGGCTCTTCGAGATCCCATTTGAGCGTGTCGGGCACATCCGACAGCCAGCGGGGCAGATCGTGAATGAGTTCCTCGGCCAGTTCGAGCCCGACTTGCTCCGCCGAGATGGCCATGAGCCGGTTTTCGAGTTCGAGGGCGTCTTCGGCAAGCTCGACTTCGGCCAGGATCTCGACCACCTCGTCGCGGAGCGTCGAATTCGAGAAATCCTGAGACGGCAACTCGCTTAGATCGGAAATCAACTCTTCGAGGAAGTCGGACAGTTCATCCTCCGCGACGGCCATAGCCCGGAACTCGTCCTTCTCCTCGGCGGTGAGATCGTCGACGGCCTTCGGCGACAGGTTGTTCGTCTGCTCGAGGGCCCGGCGCTGGGCCGCGGCGAAGCTCTGGAGGGCTTCCTCGACTTGCTCGCGCACGTCTTCCTCGGCCACTTGGCCGGCCGGCTCCTCCACGTCCGCGCCGCCCGGCCCGTCGCCGGCCGAAGCGGCAGCGTTCAACAGGCGCAGCAAGTCTTCGAGTTTCTCCACGATCAGGGCCTGCGCCTTCATCACTTGCCCGGCGTCCGAGCCCGCGCCGCCGGCGTCGGCCTGAGCCAGCCGGCCGAGGCCCGCCAGGGCGTCTGCGATCTCCCCTTCGGCCAAGCCGCGCATGACGCGTGCGACATCGGCGGCGTGGTCGCCCGCCATGGGTGCGTCCGCCGCAATCCCGTTCACGTCGACGCGGACTTCCTCCTGGACAGGCACCGCCGCCTCCACCGCCTGCCGGCCGCCGTCGTCGATTGGTTTCGAGGCCACGAGGCCTCGCAGCACGTCCCCCACGCGCGCGTTGAGAAGCTCCTGCTTCTGCAACACCGCCTCGATCCGGCCGATGAGATCGCGCAGAGCGGCCTCGTCGCCCTCCCCGCCGTAGACTCGGATATTCACGGTTCGCGAGCGGCCCTGGTTACCCTCGCCGGGCAGGTTGTCCACCGCGTCCACCCACACGCGCACCACGTCGCCCGGCGCCGGGGCCGGGGCCATCCGGGCCAAGTCCAACTCGAAGGTCCCCTCGAACCGGGCCTTCTGGCCAAGGCGTCCGCCCGTATACGAGGCGAGCGGCTCCTGGGCCGCCACATCCGCGCCGGCCTCCTCGTCACACGCGGCATACACGCGCACCGCCGTCAGGGCATAGTCATCCTCGGCCGCGAACACAATCGGCACCACTGCCGCGGGCAGGACGGAGAGATCCCGCGCCGGCGCCAGGAGCGCGACAACGGGCGGGCGATCGGGCACGGCCACAATCGAGTGCGTCACGCGGCCGACGTTCTCGAACCCGGCCTCGTCGCGGAGCAGGATCTGATACGGCACGCTCTCCCGGACATCGAACAACGTCTCGAACGCAGGCCCGTCGATCTCCGCGATCACCTCCTCTTCGCCAAGGTGGAGCGCCGCCCACGCGAGCGGCTTGGTGCTGCGGCCCCGCAGCGTGACGTGCGTCCCACAGGGAACCTTGATGTCGCCATCGAGCGACTCGACGGTTTCGGCGGCCCGGCCAAGGTATTCGGGGAACTCGAACCCGGCATCAAGCCTGTCGATTCCGGGCGGCACCACGGTGTCGATGCGATACGTGTGGGATACGGCGGGCCGGGCGCCGGGATCGCGCAGGCGGATCCGCGCCGAAGGCCGCTCCTCCGGCACGGCGACGATCCGGTAGCGGCGGGGCGAGGCGATGTGGCGCAGCGTGGCCGCGAACCGTTCCTCGACTCGATTCATGACTACGCGGACAGGCTCGGAAGAGCCCTCGTCCGTGTACTCGATCACGACGTGGCCGGCCGAGCCGCCGCGGATGTCGGCCAGCACGTCCAGATCGCCGCCCGCGACCACCGTGGCATCGCCGGGCTGGACGTCGATACGCAGGCCGGCGGCCATGTTC
>JAFGTL010000258.1 GCA_016934125.1 Candidatus Hydrogenedentota bacterium | reverse complement strand
TCCAGGATCCGCCCGAGGTGATCCCGTCGATGATCGCGCGGTGGCGCGAGGGTTTCGACATCGTGGACGGCCACCGCCGCCATCGCAAGGGCGAGCCGGCCGTCAAGCGGGCGGCCTCCTACCTATGGTGCCGGCTGATGAACCTGCTCCTCGGCGGGTTCCCGAAGGACACGGGCGACTTCCGCCTCATGGATCGATCCGTCGTGGATGCGTTCCGGCAATACCGGCAGTACAACCGGTTCGTGCGCGCGCTCATCACCTCGACGGGGTTCCGGCAGACGACGGTGGACTTCGAACGGCCGCCGCGGCGTGCGGGCACGACGAAATACTCGTTCTGGCGCAGTTTCGCCCTCGGGGTGACGGGGCTCATGAACGCGTCCGTGGCGCCGTTGCGCCTGGCGCTGTGGGTGGGCCTGTCGATCATGCTGCTGTCGGTGATCGCCATCGTGCATTTCGTGCGGGCCGGGCTGACGGGGCGGACGGTGCCGGGCTGGGCGTCGCTCGTGGTGAGCGTGTGGTTTCTCGGGGGCATTCAGTGCGTGCTCATCGGGATCGTAGGCGAATACGTCGGCCGCACCTTCCTCGAAAGCCAGCGCCGGCCCATCTACCTCATCCAGGAGACGCTCGGCCTCGATGAGGCCGTCACCAAGCCGGACGCGCCCAAGACGCCGCCCGACGCCCCCACGGACTGAGCCGTCACGGGCCCGGGGCGGCGGCCTGAAGTTCGAGGATCGCGTCGACGAGACGGCGGCGGAGTGCGTGGTAGGCGTCGTGGCTGAGATCGTCGCGGAAGGCGGTCTGGCTCACCCGATCATCGCCGCCGAGCACCTCATCGAGCACGTTCCGGGCGCGATCCGCGGCGTCCCCGCCGGCCCGTTCGGCGTAGTGCTTGAGGGTGGCGATGTACTTGAGATCGTCGACGCCCTCGCGGATGCCCTCCCAGTCGATGGTGGGGATGACGGTGTTGTCGGGGCCGGGATAGGCCGCGCACCAGTCCCGCGCGCTGCTGTCGAGATCGTTGAAGGGATCGCCATTCGGGCACTGGTAGTGCCAGTAGAACATGGCCTCCGCGGGGCGGCGGTAGAAGCCGAACCCGGTGCTGGTGCGCACCTTGCGGGGGTCGTTGAGGTAGGCGGAGCCGTAGCGCATGTAGCGCTTTCCCCGTTCCAGGAGCCGGGCCTCCTGTTCCGGCGAGTATTCGATGTTCCCACACCAGATATCGAAGGTGTCGCCCCATTTCTCGCCGGCCTGGTAGTTGTTGACGGTGATGTAACTCGTGGCGCCGGGCACCTGGGCGATGAGGGCGCACTCGTCGTGGGCTTTCCGGCCGCGGGCCTCGTTGTTGCCGATCTCGTCGACGGGGTAATAGAGGAGTTCGGGCGTATCGGGGCGGGCGGATACGGCCTGGATGCGGCGGATGACGTCGAGGTAGAGGGCGTCGTAGTCTTCGGCGGATTTCCCGGGAAAGGCCCGTTGGAGTTGGGTTCTCAGGGAGGGGATGAGATAGGGAATGGGGCCTTTGATGCCGAGTTTGAGCAGATCCCGGAGGAAGGCCTGGAGGGGGCCCGTATCGAGTTCGAGGGCGCCGTCGCGGTTGATCACGGCTGGCGACAGGCCGCCCATGGTGAGGGTGGTCATGCCGTGGCGCACCATATCGCGCACCTGCACGTCGCGGAGCGGGGTGTCCAGCACGTCGGCCTCTTTCCAGTACATGCCCACGGCGCGTTCGCTGGGCTGCAACGCGAACGGGAGCGCCTCGACGGTCAGGGGGAACTCGGCCGCGCCCGCGTCCGCGCGGAGGGCGACGATGCCGCGGTAGAGGCCGGGCCGGGTGTTCTCGGGCAGGTGGATGGTGAGCCAGAACTGCTGCGTGGTGTCGGCGGGCACCTCGGCGCGGGCCGTGGGTTCGAGCAGCTCGGGCATGACGCGCCATTCGCTGCTCCAACTGCTGCCAAGGCGTTGGGGCCAGCATTTGACGGCGCGGATGTCGACGGCGCTTGCGGGGATCACGTCGGCGCCGACGAGATCGGACACGGAGCACGAGACGTCGAGGGGGGCCAAGGCGCGGAGGGCCACAGATACGGGCTCGAACTCGCCCGGGCACGCGAAGCAGGCGAGAGGCCGCCGAAGGTCGCCGGGCCGGGGCGCCGTGTTCGGATAGACGGAGTCCATCCAGTGCGGCACGAAAGGCACGAACCCGCGTGCGGTGTCTTCGGCCGAGACGGGGGGCATTTCGGCGTCCTCGACGTAGGGCGATTCGGAGAAGGCGGCCGCGAAGGCCTCGTCGCGTTCGCGCTGGACGGCGGCGCGGATGGCGGCGATCCGGCCGTCGGCGGCGTCCCGTTGGGCGGGGGTGGCGGCGGGCAGGATGGCGAGGCCGTTCAGCGTGAATCCCTTCCGGGCGGGATCGGGGTGTGCGGCGTCGAAGGTGAGCGTGAGTTGGCCGTCCGTCACCTCGACATCGAACACGGCGTCGCCGTAGAGGCACCGGGGAAGCTCGAAGTTCTCGACGACGCGCCGGCCTTCGGCCTCGATCCACCAGGACTGCGTGCCGGCCCGGCCGTAGGCCGGATCGCCGTGGAAGGTGACGACGCGGTAGGCGCCGTTGGGCAGATCGACGAGGAAGGTCTGGCGCACCTGGCTGTGGTAGTAGGCGGAGGTCATGACGAGGTCGCCGTACAGGCTGTCGCCGCAGGCGCCGCTTTCCCTGGCGCGATCGCGTTCGTTGAGGCCGGGCACGCGCTCGCTGCCGGGGGTGAAGTTGCTCGCCATCATGTCCGCACCGCCGGGATGGGGCATCCAGCCGTAGCCGCGTTCGGGGCGGTATACGTCATCCTTGGACACGGCCGTGAAGCTGGCGAACGGAGGCGAGCCCGCCGGGCCGAAGTCGAAGGCCTCCCAGCCGGGCCCGGCCCCGGGAACGACGCCCGCGGCCGGGCCGGCCGCGGCGGCCCACACAGCGGCGCACAGAGCGGCGCACACAGCGGCTACGTTCATGAAACCGGCCCTCCCGAAGCGGCGCACATGACGACGCTTCGGAGCGAGTATATGGGGCACAGGCGGAGCCTGCAAGGAAGGGGCATGCCGATCGGCCGAGTTTATCCGGAACCGGGGGCTGTGCTAGCATGAAGCCATGCAGACGAAGCCCGGCAAGAAACAACCGCGCCAAGTCCTCGCGTTGGACTGTGACAAGCTCGGGCTGCTTGGCGGGATGACGTTGGCGACGGTGGTGATGGCGGTGAGTTTCTACCGCGAGGTGTCGATCCTGGAGGCGGTGTTCCGGGCGACGGTGACGTTTCTGGTGGGATACGTCGCGGTGTTCATCCTCACGCGGACGATTCTCCATACCGCGCTGTCCGAGTTCGTTCGGGCGCGCGAGGAGGAGCCGGCCGTCGAGGAAAGCGAGACGCAAGCGGAAGGGTCGGGAGAAACGGAATGAGCAGACTGGGCGCGTGGTGTGGGGCGATCCTGGCGGTGGCCGTGGCCGGAGTGGCGGTGGCGCAGGCGCCGGATCTGGAGCAACTGGATCTGGTGCTGAAGGCGATCCCGAACGGGCCCGTGGCGCGCATCAACGGGGCGATGGTGGACGGGGCCGAGTTCCGCGATCTGTACATCGGCGAGTTGAGCCGGTTTGCGCAGATGAACCCCGGCACGCCCGTGTCGGACAAGGTGCGGATCGGCGTGGCGTTCAGTTCGCTCCGGCTGCTGTTGCAGCGCGAGATTCTCAAGCAGGAAGCGGCGGCGCGGAAACTGGCGATCACCGACGAGGAACTCGCGAAAGGCTGGGAGAATGAGCTGGCCCAGCTCCGGAAGGCTTTGGCCCAGGGCAAGGAAGAGGAGCCCACGGAAGCGGAAGTGCTCGAACTGGCCGGGGCGACGCGCGAGGAGGCCATGGAGGAACTCCGCGAGGGGCTTCTGATCGAGAAGGTGCGCCGGTTGATCGTTGAAGAGCGCGGGGTGGCCGTGTCCGATGAGGAAGTGGCGGACTGGTATGAGGCGAACAGAGAGCGGATGCGGCGGCCCGACATGTGCCACCTGAAGCAGGTGTTGATCCGGATGCCGAAGGGCCGCACGGCCACCCCGGACGCCGTGAAGCAGGCGCGGCAGCGGGCCGAGGACGCGCTCCAGCGGATCCGATCCGGGGAGAGTTTCGACAAGGTGGCGCGGGAAGTCACGGAGCACCCGCAGCAGATCCGGGACAAGGGCGGCGATATCGGCACCGGGCCGGTGTCGGCGCTGCCGGAGCCGCTGCAGAAGGCCGTGTACTCGATGGAACCCGGGGCGGTGAGCGACGTGATCGAGACGACGGCGGGGTATTTCATCAGCCTGTTGGTGGAGTTCGTGCCGGGCGAGGAGTTGACGTTGGAGAAAGGCACGCCGCAGATCCGCACGCTGCTCATGGCGAAGAAGGAGAACCAGGCGGTTCGCGAGTTCTGCGGCGAGGCGACGGCCTCGGAGAGCGCGATCCAGATCTACCTCGATCTCGAGAAGCAACTGGTGGCGCGGCCGGATCTGATCGAGGAACTGTCCGAGGGCATGGCGGGGGAGGGCGCGGCCGGCCTCGAGATCGAGAGCGAGCCCATGCCGCGCGAGGGCCGGGAGGCGCCGTGACAATCGGGATCGTGCTGGCGGCGCTCGCCCTGGGCGCGGCGGAACCGTACGACTGGCCCCTCGATCTCCCTCGTGCGTTGACGTCGAGTTTCGCCGAATACCGGCCAGGCCGGTTTCACGCGGGCATCGATCTGCGGACGGGGCCCGTCGGCAAGGCGGTGCACGCGCCCGCCGACGGACACGTGTCGCGCATCCGCTGTTCGCCGTGGGGCTACGGCAAAGCGGTGTATGTCCAGTTGGCCGACGGGAACACGGTGGTGTTCGGCCACCTGCAGGGGTTCTCGGCGCCGCTCGAGGCCTACGTGCGCGCGCATCAACACCGCCTTCGCTCGTACACCGTCGATCTGTATCCCGAGGCGGGCGCGTTCCCGGTGCGGCGGGGCGAGGTGATCGCCCGGAGCGGCG
>JAFGTL010000257.1 GCA_016934125.1 Candidatus Hydrogenedentota bacterium | reverse complement strand
GGGCGGATCGACGGGCACGGCCACCCGGTATTCGCCGCGATACAGGCCGATGCGCTCGAGGGGGATCCTGGCGAATCCCGGCACCTGCTCCCACACGGGCGAATCGTCGCGGAACTGGAAATCCATGCGCCCCGCGTCGACGAAGCCGGCGTCCGTATCCAGGATTGCGTTATGGGCCAGGATGTTGGTGCCGGTGTCGAAGACGCCGGAACGCACCGACACGTTGCGGAACACGTAGCTGCCGCGGCCGCGTCCCATGGGGGTGTTGTACGTGTCGAGCAGATGCGGATACCGCACCGAATACGGCGGCGCGGTGATGTCCAAGTCGACGCGCAGGCGTTTGTGCTGGAGTTCGTCGGAGGCCCAGTCGTACGCGCGCGTATCCTGGCAGGCCGGCACGGCCCCTTCGTTCTCGATGAACACGCTACCGTCGAACCAGTGATCGCAGCCGTGGTTGATCCACACGGCCCGCCCTTTGTTCGCGTAGAACACGTTGCCCATCACCGCCGTGCCGCAGGCGTCGTCATCGAAGTACACCACACACGTGCTGCCGTGATCGTTGCCGTTGTGGTGCCAGAAGTTGTAGCGGATGACGTTGCCCTGTTCGCTCGGATCGCGCCCCATGTAGAACACGCCCATATCGTCGGCGTCGAGGCACGCGTGATGCACCTCGTTGTACTCGATGACGTGATCGTTGCCGTGGAGGTAGAGGGCGCTGTTCGGGCAATCGTGGATGAGGCAGTGCTGGACGCAATTGCCGACGCCATCGATGTTGACGGCCGCCTTGTACGACTTGTCGAGGCGGTTGAAGTCGTAGATGTGGCAGTTGCGCACGTAGTTGCCCGCGGCCTCGAGCGTCCGGCGATCGCCGCCGCCCAGGTGCACCGCGCCGGCCCCAATGCCGTAGATGTCGCACCCGATCACACCGTGGCTCGTGCCCGCCTGCCGATCGAACACCGAGTTCGCGTAGATGTGCTCGTGCCAACTGCCCAGTTGCCGCGACGCCGGCTCGCCCGTCATCTCGTGGCGGTAGAGCGTGTCGGGCTCGATCCCCATGCCCATGCACACGGCCACAATGCCCATGTTCCGGAGCGTGCAGCCCGCAATCAGGTTGCCGGCGCCGCGTTCGATGTAGACGCCCATGCCGCGTGTCGCTTCGAAGGTGATTCCTTGAAACGAGACGTAGCTGGCGCCCTCCATGGCGATCAGAGGCTCTTCCACGATGGACACCGCGATGTCAGCGCCGTCAATCGCGCGGGGCGGATAGAAGTAGAGGATGCCGGCGGCGCGATCGACGTAGTACTCGCCGGGCAGATCGATCTCTTCGAGCAGGTTGAGGGCGTAGTAGGCGTGCCACGGCCGGCCCGTCTTGATGCCATACATATGAGGCTGGGCCATGGCGATCGTCTTCTTCTCGGTGTCGATCGCCGCGACGCGGATCGTGTCGTCGGCGAATCCGTAGCCGAACAGGCCCGACAGCCAGATGTCGCCGGCCTGCGTCCAGAGGCCCGGCCGCTCGTAGCCATAGGAGAAACAGCCGCCGCGGTTCGTGAAGTCCTCGTCGCGCGGAACCGAGCCGGGATCGATCACCTCGCCGATGGGAACCGTGCCCTCGTTGGGCCAGCGCGCCAGGCGCAGCGCCTGCCCGTCGATAAAAACCTCGAGCGGGGCAGGAATATAGGGCCGCCGGAAACCGCGCGCCCGCATCTCCCCATACTCATCGATGCCGAGGGCCTTCAAATCGATCTGGAGCACCCGCGTGCGGGCCTCGGGCTCGATGATGCGATCGCGCACGGCCGCGTCCTGGATCGGGACGGCCGCCGAGGGCGGAATAATGCGCCCGCCGATGACGCGCACGTCCGCGTCCGGTTGCGCGCGATACACAACCCGCGCCTGCGGCGCGCCCGAGTCGAGCGCGCCCAGCTCAAACGTCGCGGCACGCTCGTAGATTCCCTCGTGCAGCCAGACGGTGGCCGGTTCTGCGAGCGGGCCGCCCTGTTTGAACGCGCGGATGGCGTCGCGGGCCCGTTCCAGTGAGGCAAAGGGCCGGGCCGCCGTGCCCGGGCTCGCGTCGTCCCCGTCCGGCGCAATGTGAAACTCGATGTCGGCGGCG
This sequence comes from Candidatus Hydrogenedentota bacterium, assembly GCA_016934125.1. GTDB lineage: Bacteria > Hydrogenedentota > Hydrogenedentia > Hydrogenedentales > SLHB01 > JAFGTL01. The sequence goes on along the minus strand of JAFGTL010000257.1, from coordinate 15,263 downwards.
CTCCATGTCCATACGGAGCAGGCCAACACGGCGAGCCAGCGAATTCGGCGACCTCGCATCGCACGGTCTCCCTTCTGTCTTGTGTGTTGCGCTGTTCGGGCCGATTGGGCGGCAGACACCTGCGATGGAGTATCGCCGCCAAGAAGGAGCGGATCAAGCGGGAATGGCAGCGGCTCTGCCAGCGGCGCGCCCAAGCCCTTGCGGCAGCGTGTCGCAGAGCCGATCTCGGCGGGAACGAAGGCCGTGGGATTGGTGTTTCCATGGAACGGTATGGTATATTCCGAATTGCTTGACTGTCGCGTGACTGCTGCACCGGGATTTGTCCCTCAGCTTGCCGGCAACCCTGTTTGCACTCCGCAATCACCGCTGGATTTGCCGAAACAATCCCCCGCATGTTGTGGTCAGTACTAATGGTAGCAGGAACTAAGCTGCTGTCCCGGGCCGCCGAGGCCCGGGCTGAGTATTCTGCGTGAACGAGTGATTTCGTGGCAGCCCGCCCACGAGAATCGGGAGAGGGAGCAGAGCAACGTGGCTGAGGCCCGGTTATCATGTGAAGTGGAAGAGTCTTGCCCCGTGCAGGCCGCGGACTCGATGGAGCCCCGCGAGGCAGAGGACGCTCAGATCGTCGAGTTCGGCAACACGGATCGCAAGCTGCTGAGGCAGTTCGTTGCATTCCCCTGGAGGCTGTATGCGGACGAGCCTAACTACGTTCCGCCATTGAACATGGACCTCCTGGGGAGCCGGCTGTTCGGGCATGCGGGGCTCCTGACGGCGTCCCACCCGTTTCACGATCACGCCGAGGTGGCCTACTTCCTCGCCTACCGCGACGGCGAAGTCGTCGGGCGCGTCGCGGCCTGTGTGGACGAGCACCACAACCGGGACAACAACACCGAGGACGTGATTTTCGGGTTTTTCGAGTGTATCGATGATTCGGCCGTGGCCCAGGTGCTCGTCAACCGCGTGGCTCAATGGGGCTCGCGCAGGGGCATGAAGCGTCTTCTCGGCCCGATGAGCTTCAACACAAACCACACCATCGGCGTTCAGTTGGATGCCTTCGACACGCAGCCCTATTTCGAAACCGCCCACAATTTCCCGTACTACGCCAGACTCATGGACGAGTGCGGGCTGGATAAGGCGATGGACGTGATCGCCCAGCGCGTGCCGCTCGAGTGCGACGGCCGGTTCTGGGCAGGCTACGAACGGGCCAAGGAACGCACCGAGGTGGCCCGGCAGAAGTACGACGTCACCATCCGCCCGTTCCGAATGCGCCAGTTCGAAGCCGACATGGAGGTGTTCCGCGAGATCTATAATGAGGCGTGGAGTCAGAACTGGGGCGCCACCGCCATGACTGACGAAGAATTCTCCATCGTCGGCAAGCAGCTCAAGGCCGTGGCCGATCCGGATACCATCCTGCTGGCGTACATGGGCGACGAGCCCGTGGCCGTCATGGCCGTCCTGCCCGACTACTTCGATTGCATCAAGCGTAAGAACAGCTTCTGGGATCGCTTCGATCTCGTCCGCATCATGCGGCTGTTCCGCTATCGGAACAAGACACCGCGGGGCCGCGTGATGGTGCTCGGCATCAAGGAGAAGTACCGCCGAAACGGCGTGAAAGACCTGCTCATCACGGAGAGCGTCGGCCGGATTCTGGCCAAAGGACAGTTCAAGACGATGGAACTGTCCTGGCTGCTGGAGACGAACGAACTCATCATCAAGACAGGCAAGCTCTACAACGCCGAGCGATACAAGACGTGGCGGCTCTATCACAAGCCGCTCACGCCCGCCCATGGCGCCGCGGCGGACGCCTCGTGAACGGGTTGTCCCCTGCCGCGCTCCTGGAGAATGCTGTGGCGCATGCCGGCCCATCACCTTGCTGCGGCACCATGCCCGGCATCGGGTTTGACAAGGACGACGTGCGGCGCCGGTAGTGAACGGCGCCGATGAAGATTTGAGCGGCCGGACAGGGAGCCGGCCGGTTGGCTCGCGAGGAGACCTCGAGTTCATGGAAGAGAACAAGACAGCGGCCGCACCAGCCCAATCGCGCGGGGATCTGTTCGACAAATGTCGCGCCTTCACCCGGGCAAAGGAAATGATGCATAAGGGCTGCTACCCGTATTTCACGCCCCTTCACGATACGGAGGGCAGCGTGGTCACAGTCGATGATCGGCGCCTCGTCATGGCCGGCTCAAACAACTACCTCGGCCTGACGACGCATCCCAAGGTGCGTCTCGCCGCCATGGACGCGCTCGCGCGATACGGAACGAGTTGCACCGGCTCCCGGTTTCTCAACGGCACGCTCGACCGCCACCAGGAACTCGACCGCCGCATGGCCGGGTTCGTGGGCAAGGAAGCCGCCATCTGTTTCAGCACCGGGTATCAGACGAACCTCGGCGTGATCTCCGCCCTGGTGGGCCGGAATGACATCGTGGTCGCGGACAAGGAGGCCCATGCCAGCGTCGTCGATGGGTGCGGCCTGTCGCGCGGCACGATGAAGCGATTCTCCCACAACGACGTCGACCACCTGGACTATGTGCTCGAGAAGAACGCCGGCCCCGAAGGCGTGCTCGTGGTCGTCGACGGCGTGTACAGCATGGGAGGAGACATCGCGCCGCTGCCGGAACTGCTCGAGGTGACGAAACGCCGCGGCGCCCGGCTCCTCGTCGACGACGCCCATTCGCTCGGCGTCCTCGGCAAGGACGGGCGCGGCACGGCCGATCATTTCGGCGTCACCGACGAAGTGGATCTCATCATGGGGACGTTCAGCAAGTCCTGCGCGTCCCTGGGCGGCGTGATCGCCGGCGACGAAAACGTGATTCACTTCATCCAGCACACGGCGCGTTCGCTCATCTTCAGCGCGAGCATGCCCGCCGCCAACGTGGCCGCCGTGCTCGCCGCCGTCGAGGTCATGGAGACGGAGCCGGAATGGATGGAGCGGCTGTGGTCGAACACGCACTACATGCACCAGGGGCTCCGGGGCCTCGGGTTCGACATCGGCCCGACGGAGACGCCCGTGATCCCCGTCATTCTCGGCGACGATGAACTGACGATCCGATTCTGGCAAGGGCTCTACGAAGAGGGCGTGTACACCAATCCCGTGCTGGCCCCGGCCGTGCCGCCGGGCGGCCAGCGGCTCCGCACCAGCTACATGGCCACGCACACGCGCGAACACCTCAACCACATCCTGCGCGCGTTCGAGGAGGTCGGCGTCGAAACCGGGGTGATTGCGCGGCGCGCGGCCCAGCCCGGCGCGAAGGCGTCGTACTGCCCGCTGAGCGCGTAGGCCCCTCAGAGCAACCCGCGGGCCCGATACCAGGTGAAGGCATCCTCCGCCGCCCGGCGGAAGGGCGTCTGAGGCAGTCCAAGTTCGCGGACGGCCTTCGACGAGTCGGCGTAGAACGCCTCCCCCCCCACGCGCAGTTGCTCCCCTTTCAACAGCGGCGGCGTGCGCCGGAGCCCGTTCGCGGCGTCGATGAGCCAGCCCAGCGGCCGCAACGACCACCGGGGCAGCGTCAATACCGGCCCGGGCCCGCCCGTAACCTCGCCGATCACGGCCGCCATGTCCCAGTGCGATAGATTCTCGCCGCCGAGGATATAGCGTTCGCCGGCCCGGCCCCGTTCGGCCGCGGCCAGCATCCCCGCCACCACGTCATCCACATGGACGACGTTCGAGCCGCCGGGCGGCACGACGCGGAGTTGGCCCCGCACGCTCGCCCGGATCAGACTGCCGGACACGAAGTTGACGTCGCGCGGGCCGAGCACGATCCCCGGATTGACGATGACGGCGTCCAGGCCGCCCTCGACGGCCTTCAGCGCTTCGACTTCGGCCAGGTGTTTGCTGTGCCCGTATGGCCACCAGGCCAACCCCTCGGGGAACGCCTGCGACTCGTCGGCCACGGCCCCGGGCGGCGCATAGCCGATGGCGGCCACCGAACTGGTGTGGATCACGCGCCGCACGCCCGCCTCCCGGGCGGCCGCGAGCACGTTGCGCGTCCCATCGACATTCACGCGGTAGATGGTGGCGCGATCGCTCCGCCAATACTGGGACATGGCGGCCACGTGAAACACCACGTCGCAACCCGCCATGGCGTCGCCCAGCGACGCGGCATCGAGGATATCGCCCGTGGCGCAATCTACGGGAATGCCGTCAAGCGCGTCCATCCGCGACGAAGCCCGGCGGAGGACGCAGACGCCGTGGCCAGAGGCCGCCAGTGCTGCGGCCAGGTTCGAGCCGACGAATCCGGTGGCGCCGGTGACGAACGCGCGCATCAGCGGCATGTCCCTCGATCCGGCACGCCCGGCCATTCAGCCGCGCGTTCAGCCGGCATCGCGTTCATAGGCCTTCATCGTGGCGAGTTCCCGGGGCAGGTGCGTCTCGTAGGGCTCCCAGTTGATCCACTCCCCGCTCAGGTGATCGGCGTATCCGATGGACGCGAGAAGCTCGACGGCCCGCTTGTGATCGATGGCGCCCTCGCCGATGGGCGCCATGTGAAGTTCGTCCGGCGCCACCGTGCCATCGTGGAAGTGGACGTGCCGGATCCAGGGCCGCAGGGCCTCGAACGCCTCGTCCATGGTGGCGCCGCCGCGCCGGACGGGGTGCATGACGTCCCAGTTGACGGCAATGGCCGGGCGATCGACACGGCGCATCACCTCGGCGACATGGGCCGGCGCACACCACGCGTCGTGCGTTTCCATGCACACGACGACGCCGCGTTCGGCCGCGTGATCGGCCACGGCTTGCAGCGACGCGACCACGCGATCCATGGCCTCATCGCGGGAGACCTCCTCAGGGAAGCTGCCGCCGAACACGCGGATCCGCCGGCTGCCCACGTCGGCTGCGAGATCGATGGCGAGGTGGGTATCGCGCACCTTCTCTTCATTCGTCGCCGGATCCGCGTAGACGCACGAGGTGGCGATGCAACACAAGGCGATTCCCGCGGCCTCGGCCTTCTCTTTGGCCGCGCGCCGGGCATCCCCGGACGCATCGAACTCGATGCCGTGTGCGTGTCCGGACGAAATCCGCGGCTCAATGGCGTCGTATCCGAACCGGTTCGCGAGCGCCAGCATCTCGTCGAGGCCGAGTTCGGGACACGAGAAACTCATAAAGGCGTACTTCATGCTGTCTTCTCCTCCGCGCCGCGCATCAAGACGGCCTATCCCTTCTGCACCAAACAGGTTGTCAGTGTAGCGGCACGAGGCCGTCAACGCAACGGGGCGGCCTCCCGGATGGCCATCCGCTGATCGCCTTGCACGAAATGGGACATATATGGCATGTTGAGACGTGCCGATTGGGAGGATCTGCCGATGCCCAAGATGTCGAGATCGGAGCGGAAACTGGCCATTCGTGAGGAGGCGAAGCGCAAGGTTCACGGCCCGTCCGCCACGGTGGGCACAAATCGCGCATATCGCGAGTCGGTCGAGAAAGGCCGCAAGAACCTGCTCGTCCGCTCGCAGGAAGGCGGCGATTCGAAGGCGAAACGGGCCAAGAGCGAGTTGACATACCTGCTCAACAACTACCTTCCCAAGTACGACAGCCGGATCGAGCAACTGATTGATGACTGGCGGCGGAGCGGCGATCCCAGCTACGATCCCGGCATCCGGGTTCGCCTGCGGGAGGCGCGCCGCGAACACATGAAGAAGTCCAGCCCCCTCTGATGCCGCCCCCGGTTCCTACGCCCGCGCTGCGAGATCGCTGCAACCCGGCGCGTCGGCCTGATCCTCCGCGAGGCGGAGGAGCCATTCCGGAAAACCGCCCCCCGCATCTTCCCGGGCCTGGGCGAACAACGCGTCGACGACCTCGCTGTGTTCCCGGGCCACGTTGCGCGCAAACGGCTCATCCGCGGCCAGATCGTAGAGCAGCACGCCCGTGCCATCCACCTTGCAGTTGAACCACCACTTGTCCGTGATCACCGTGGGCGCGGTGCCCCAGCCGATGGTGGCGTGATCGCGCGGGCCGGCCCCGCCGGCAGGCCCGGTTTCGAGGAACGAGGTGCCGTCCAGTTCCGCGGGCACGGGCGCCCCGGCCGCCTCAAGCACCGTCGCCGTGATGTCCGTGAACTGCACGAAGGCGTTGTTCCGTGTGCCGCCGTGCTGCCCGCCCGGATACCGGACGATGAGCGGGATATCGTAGACTTCCGGGGCGGAGGGGTAGCCGCGTTTGCCGATGTAGCTGCGATCCCCGATGGAGTGCCCGTGATCCGCCGTCACGATCACCATCGTGTTGTCCAACAGTCCGAGCACCCGCAGCGTGTCCATGAAGTAGCCGAACCAGCGATCGCACATGGACACGACGCCGTTGTAGTTGGCCTGGGTTCGTTCCAGGAGCCCATCGGCCATGGTGTTCGTGTCGGCGTAGCCGGAGGCCACCTGCTCCTGGCCTTCCCGGGCGGAATACATGCGCCGGTAGTGGGCCGGGGCGAGCCAGGGCTCGTGCGGATCGAACGACTCGACGGTGAGGAAGAACCGATCGGCGTCCTGGTTCTGTTCGAGCCAGCGGGCCGCCTCCTGGAGCACGCGCGGCGCGAAATAGTCCTCCTCGCGCCGGCGATCGTGCAGGTTCATGATGCATTGCTGGATGAAACGCACTTTCCACTCCGTCTGCATCTCCTTCGGCAGCCAGTAGTCCACTTCCTCCGGCGTGAGCCGCGGGCCCGAACGGGCCGGATCGGTTTCCTGGCCACGCAGGAACATCCACTGATCGAAACCGCGCCAGAAATTCTTCGAAGGCTTGAACATGTGATACACGTCGGCGACGAGCCCGGTGCGGTAGCCGGCTTCGCCGAGGCGTTCGGCCAAGGTGGGGATGTCCTCGGGGATCGGGCCCCATCCGGGCGCGCCGACGAAGTCCCCTTTGAGCCGGAAGTCGCCGTTGTGGAACGGATAGACGCGGCGGCCCGTGTAGAGCGCCCGGCGGGCGGGCAAGGTGGGTAGCGACTCCGGATAGGCGCGGGTGAACACGAGCGATTCCTGCGCGAAGGCGTCGAGATGGGGCGTGTGGACGGGCCCCCACGGCGGAGCGCCATAGGTGCCGACGGAATCCTTACGCAGCGAATCGAAGACAACAACGATGATATTCATGGGCTTCATCCTTGTCCGGTTGGCGCCGTGGACGTGAGACGGTTGTGGCCATTCGGGAGTCCAGTATCCATGGAACGGGCGGGTTGTGCAAGGCAGGCCGCGTGGTTGCGAAAGGGGCCGTGCCCCGTGCACAATTGGAGCCCGCGCGCGGATCGCGGGGCAATTCCGCCGGGCGATCCCCGTGGGTTGAGCCGCCTGTTCCGGGCGAAGGGAGGATGAAACGTGATTATCGATGTTCATGCGCACGTGTATGCGGATCCCCTGATCAAACCGCGCGCCGGCGCCACGACGTTCATGTCTGCCGAGGATCAGATCGCCGTCATGGATAAGCTGGGCGTCGACAAAGCCGTGATTCTGCCGCTGAACTGCGCCGAGTGCCCGGCCGAACCCCAGAGCATCGGCGAGGTGCTGTCGATCTGCAAGAAGTACCCCGGCCGCTTCATCCCTTTCTGCAACCTGGATCCGCGGCTCGCGGGGCATCCCGATCAACTCACCGTCGAGAGCTTCGACCACCTGCTCGGCCAGTACAAGGATCTCGGCTGCAAAGGCATCGGCGAGATGACGGCCCGCATCCGGTGGACGGATAATCCTATGCTCTGCATGCTCGAATCCGCCGAGAAACTCGGGCTCATCATCACGTTTCACACGCTGACGCCCGAGGTGAACAGCTACGGCGTGATCGACGAGATCGGGTTGCCCGGCCTCGAAACGGTGCTGAAGCAGTTCCCGGACTTGATCGTCTTCGGCCACAGCCAGGCCTTCTGGTCGGAGGTGAGCGGCGACGTCGGCCCGGACACGAAGAACGGCTATCCCAAGACGCCCGTCCAGCCCGCCGGCGTGGTGCCCCGGCTCATGCGCGAGTGCCCGGGACTCCACGGCGACTTGAGCGCCGGCAGCGGGCTGAACGCCATCTCGCGCGATCCCGGGTTCGGCTACGAATTCATCGACGAGTTTCAAGATCGCCTGCTGCTCGGCCTCGACTTCTGCTCGCCCAAGAACGATATGCAGCATATCAACTGGCTGACGGCGGCGCGTGACGGCGGGCACATCTCGGAGCAGGCCTACCAGAAGATCATGTGGCGGAACGCGAACCGCCTGCTCGGGCTGAATATCGAGGAAGACTGACGGCGCGGAACGTCGTGCCAGGGAGAAGTGATCATGAGCCGTGTTATGCCGCCGTATCTGGGTGCGGCCTACTATCCCGAGGCGTGGCCCGCCGAACAGGTGGACGAGGACATCCGCCTCATGCTGGACGCAGGCCTCAACGTGGCGCGGATCGGCGAGTTCGCCTGGAGCAGCATGGAGCCCGAAGAGGATCGCTACGCCTTCGACTGGCTCCACCGCGTGGTGGACAAGCTCGGCGAGGCCGGCATCGCCACGATCATGGGCACCCCCACGGCCACGCCGCCCGCCTGGCTGTCCGAGCGGTATCCGGAGATCCTCGCCGTCGGCCCCGACGGCGTGCGTGCCCAGCACGGCGCCCGGCGCCACGTGTGCCCGAACAGCCCGGTATACCGCGACCACTGCGCACGCATCGTCACGCGGCTCGCCCTCGAGTTCGGCCGGGACGAGAACGTCATCGGATGGCAGATCGACAACGAGGTGCATCCGTGGCAGGGGCGGGGCTGCTATTGCGAGGTGTGCGTTGCGGAGTTCCGCGAGCGGCTGCGGTGCAAGTTCGACACGATCGACGATCTCAACGCCGCCTGGGGCATGGCCCTGTGGAGCCAGGCCTATCAGTCCTTCGCTCAAGTGCCTGCGCCCCGGCCCGACATCTGGCACCATCCCTCGCTCTTGACGGAATGGGCGCTGTTCCACAGCGAATCCCAGATCCAGTACGTCGCGCACCAGGCGGAAATCCTGCGCCGATCCGTATCCCAACCCATCGGCACTGACATGATGCCCACGCTCGCCTGCGACTACCGCGAAATGCACCGCGCCCTCGATCTCGTCCAGTACAACCACTACGACGGCATGGACACCCTCTGGCGCCAGGTGTTCTGGATGGACTACGTGCGGCCCCTTAAGGATCGCCCCTTCTGGAACACCGAAACCGCCACCTGCTGGAACGGTTCCACGGCCGCAAACGGCTACAAGGAGCCCGGATTCTGCCGGGTGAACTCGTGGCTGCCCGTCGCCCTCGGCGGCGAGGCGAACCTCTACTGGCTGTGGCGCGCCCACTGGAGCGGCCAGGAACTGATGCACGGCTCGGTGGTGTCGAGCTGCGGCCGGCCGCTCCACATGATCGACGAAGTGCGCGAGATCGGCGCGGGATTCCGGCAATGCGCCGAGTTCCTCAACGGAACCCGCCCGGTTCGCCCGGAGGTGGCCGTCCATTTCTCCCATTTCGCCTGGTGGCTGTTCCGGTTCCAGCCCATGATCAACAAATTCGACTATCCGGAGGCGTTGATGGGCCGGTTCTACCGCCCGCTCATGGACGCCCAGCTCCGGGCCGACGTCATCGATCCCGCGGCCGATCTCGAGGCCTACCGGCTCGTGTGTTCACCGTTCCTGCCCGCACTGGACGAGGGCGGGTTGTCCGAGCGGCTCTACGCGTGGATCGAGGCCGGGGGCACGTGGATCGTCGGGCCGCTGGCGGATGTGCGCACGCTCGATGCGACGAAGTACATCCACGCGCCATTCGGCCGCCTGGAGGACTGGGCGGGCGTCCGGTGCGCAGGCCAGATCCCGGGCGATCCGCGGGACTTCGCCCTGCGCTGGGCGCATGGCGCCGAGTCAACCGGATCGCTGTGGTATGACGGGCTCGAGCCGGCCGGCGCCGCGACGGCGCTCGCCACCTACGCCGACGGCCCCTTCGAAGGCCTTGCGGCGGCGACGGAAACGCCGGTAGGCGACGGGCGCATCGTCCTCCTGGGCACGCTGCCCGGGCCCGACGACTTGGGCCGGCTTCTCCTGAAGTGCGCGGACGCGAGCGGAATTGCGCCCGCCGAAGCCAGCGCCAACGTGCTGCTCGTGCCGAGGATGGGCCAGGCCGGGGTGGGATTCGTGGCCCTGGAGCGCGAGAACCGGCCCGGCACACTCAAGTTGACGCGGCCGGCAACGGATCTGCTGACAGGACGGCAATGCCGGGGCGAGATCGCGGTGTCGCCCTATGAAGTGCTGGTGCTTCAGGAGTAGTCCGGAAAGGAGAGCGGTGTGAGCGGGCTTCTCTATCGCGAGGACATGGACGACGTGCGCCGGCGGTTGACGGCCTGGTGGAACGGGGAAGACATCGGCCGGCCGGCCCTGCACATCACGGCGCCGCGGCCTGAACCGATCGAAGACATCCCCCGCATGCCCGAGCCGGACGGCTGGTTGACACACTACTCGACGAGCAATTTCGACTACCGCGTGAACCTCTCGGCGCGGGAGTGCATCAACACCTACTACCTGGCCGAGGCCGTGCCGGTGTCGTCGCCGGATCTCGCGCCGAACTGCCTGGCCCTGTATCTCGGATGCAAGGGCGTCGACATGAAGGACACAGTCTGGTGCGAGCCCTTCATCGAGGATCCCGAGTCGGCCCAGTTCGCCTACGATCCGGACAACTTCTACTGGGACTTCACGCTGCGGCTCGCCCGGGAACAGCTCCGGATCGGCAAGGGCAAGTTCCTGCTCCAGTTTCCCGATCTGATCGAGGCGATCGACACGCTCGCCGCCATGCGCGGAAGCCAGGAACTGCTCATGGATCTCGTTGAGCGCCCGGAGTGGATTCACCGCTGCATGCGGACGCTGACGGATCTGTATTTCCGCTACTACGACGTGCTCTACGACCTTCTGCGCGACGAGGCAGGCGGCTCGTACTGGTGGGCATGGGCGCCCGGGCGGATGGCCAAGTTCCAGTGCGATTTCTCGGCCATGATATCGCCCGACATGTTCGGCGAATACATGGTGCCCGTCCTGAACGAGATGTGCGAGCGGGTGTCGTACTGCATGTACCACTGGGACGGCCCCGGGGCCATCCCCCATCTGGATCACATCCTGTCGATCCCCAGCCTCGACATGGTGCAGTGGACGGCCGGCGCAGGCAACCCGGGCACGGACGATCCTCGCTGGTGGCCCCTCTACCACCGGATCGTCGACGCGGGCAAGAAGGTGTATTGCAGCCAGTGCTGGTCGGCCGACAGCCTGAAGGCCCTGCGCCGCGAGTTCGGTGCGAAACTGAATCAGTTCTACATGGGCATGGAGGCGGCCTCCCCCAAGGAGGCGGACGAGTTCATCCGCATCGCCGAGGGGTGACGGGCCGCGTCAGTCCGCCGAGCGGTGATTCAGCGTGCGATCGATGATCTCGTCAAGCTGGGCCGTGGCCACGCACACGCACGTGTCGGCGGCGCCATAGTACATCTTCACCTCGCCGTTCGGCTCGACGATGGCGCCGCACGCGAATACCACGTTGCACACGTCGCCCACCCGCTCGTGATCCTCGCGCGGCGACAACAGAGGGATGCTGCACCGGGCGATAACCCGGGAGGGATCCTCGAGGTCGAGCAAGGCCGTGCCGGCGCGGTAAATGGGGCCGCCGGATGTCATCTTGAACCCGTGGTAGATCTCGAGCCAGCCCGCGTCCGTGCGGATCGGGGGCACCGATGCGCCGACGCGCGTCGAGTCCCAGTAGCCCGACCGCGGCGTCAGGAGCACTTTCGAGTTGCCCCAACTCAAAAGGTCGTTCGAGTACGAGATCCACACGCTGCCCGTCCCCATACCGATAGGCCGATCGAGCCGGACGTATTGGCCGTTGATGCGCTCGGGGAACAGGACGCCATCCTTGTTGCCGGGCTCTGACACGATGCCGATGCGCTCATAGCTCCGGAAATCGTCGGTGCGGAGCAGGGTGATCCGCGGGCCGTGTCCGGACGCGGCCGTGTACATGACGTAGTACGTCCCTTCCAGGAAGGTGGCCCGGGGATCCTCGATACCGAGGGATTCGTAGACTTCGTAAGGGCCCTCCCGGGCCGGGAGCAGGACGGGCTCCGGCTCGACGTCGAAATGGTGTCCATCGTCGCTTCGGGCGAGCGCAAAGAAGGAGTAGCCCTGCTGGCCCTCGACGCGGAGCAGGAGAATGTACTCGTCGCCCACCTTCATCGGGGTGCCGTTGAACACGGTGTTGCATTCGAACGGAATGTCCGCGAGCGTGAGAATGGGGTTGCCCTCCCACCGGCGAAACACGTCGTGATCGGTTCGAAATCGCACAGCTAGAACTCCTTCTCACCCTTGAGGCAGGCCTCAACGATGCGCTCCAACTTCGTCGTGCCGATGCAGATGCAGGAATTCGCCGCCCCGTAGTAGAGCTTCACCTCATTGTTGGGTTCCAGAACGGCGCCGCAGGAGAACACCAGATTGGGCACGTCGCCGATCCGTTCGTACTCCTCGCGCGGGGCCAGAATGGGCACGTTGGTACGCCCCACCTGTTCAGCGGGATTCTCGCGGTCGAGGATGGCTGCGCCCAGACGGAACAGCGGGCCGCCCGAAGTCTCCTTGATTCCGTAATAGATAATCAACCAGCCCAGATCGATCTCCATGGGCGGGCTGGCGCATCCGATGCGGTGGTAGTCCCAGAAGCCGCCCCGGGGCGTCATCACCACCTCCGACCACCCCCAGTAGGTAAGGTCGTCGGAGTACGAGATCCAGATGCTGCCGCCCTCCCAGGGCCGTTCGAAACGGGCGTACTTCCCCTTGATCTTGGTGGGGAACAGGGCGCCGGCCTTCGTATCCGGCAGCGAGACGAGCCCGAGGTTCTCGATCTGGACGAAGTCCTTCGTCCGGGCAAGGCCCAGCCGGTAGCCGTGGCCGCTGACAGCGTCGTAGGCGAGGTAGTAGGTGCCCTCGAGCGGCGTGATGCGGGCATCGAGCACGCCGTGCTCGCTGTAATGAGGGCCGGGCCCCTCGCGCATCGGGCGCAGCAGCGGCTTGTCGTTGACATCGAAGTCGTAGCCGTTCTTGCTCCGCGCCACGTGAACGCTGTAGTCGCCCTGCAGGTTCTGGATGGTGACGAGCAACACGTATTCGCCGTCAAGCTTGATGGCTCCTGCATTGCAGATGTCGGTGACGGGAAACGAGAGGTCGTCCAGAGTGATGACGGGATTGCCTTCCCATCGGTGGATGAGGTCGCGGGAACGTCGTTTAGGCATACTCGATCCTTTCAAAGGCCTGTGTGCCGTTTGCCGCGCAATTGTAACGGCGAACCGTCCGGGTTGCAATGGGGCTTCCGGGAGTCCGGCCCATTCCGGGGGACACTCAGGCCCGTTCCAGGAACCGCAAAACGAGCGACGCCATGAGCTTCACCCCCACCGCAACCGCACCGTCGCCGAAGTCGTAGTAGGGCGAATGCAGCGCCGGATAGGGCTGATCGGGATTCGGATTGACGCCCAGCAGGAAGAACGCGCCCGGCGCCTTCTGCAGGAAGTAGGCGAAGTCTTCCGACACCATGATGGGCTTTTCGAGGTGGGCGACCCCCTCCTCCCCGAGCATGTCGCGGGCCGTCTCGGCGACAAAGGCCGTCATGGCGGGGTCATTGAAGAGGGCCGGATAGGCCTCGTCGCCGAACCGCACGGCGGCCGTGGCGCGCAGGGCCCCGGCCGTGCCCTCGGCGATCCGCAGGACGCTTGCCCGGATCGCGTCGAAGACGTCGGGATCGAAGGCGCGGAGCGTGCCGCGCATCCGGGCGACCTCGGGGATGATGTTCGAGGCGTCGCCCGCCTCGATCGCGCCGACGGATACGAGGGCCGGCTCAACGGGATTCACCTCGCGCGCGGCGATGGTTTGCAGGGCGGTGACGATGTGGGCGGCCACGACGATGGGATCGATGCCCGAGGCCGGATCGGCGCCATGGCACCCCTTGCCGATCACGTCGATCTCGAACATGTCGGCGCTGGCCATCATCCAGCCCGGCTTCAGCGCGATCCGCCCGAGCGGAACCGTGGGCCAGCCGTGGAGTCCGAACACCGCGTCCACCCCATCCATGACGCCCTCGGCCACCATGTGGCGGGCGCCGGCTTCAAGTTCCTCAGCGGGCTGAAACAGGAACTTGACGGTGCCGCGGAGCCGGCCCGGGTGCCCGGCCAGCACCTTGAGCGCGCCGCACAGGCAGGCCAGGTGGCCGTCGTGCCCGCAGGCGTGCATCCGGTTGGGAATCCGGGACGCGTAGGGGAGCCCGGTTTGCTCCTGGATCTCGAGGGCGTCCATGTCGGCCCGGAGCGCCACCGTGGCAGGGCCATCCCCGCCCAGCGTCGCCACGATGCCCGTGCCCTTGGCCAGTCCACGCTCATAGGGCACGCCGGCTTCGTCCAGGAACGCCGCGATCCGGCCCGAAGTCCAGTTCTCTTCGTAGCGGATCTCGGGATGCTCGTGGAAGGCATGCCGGAGTTCGATGATCTCGGGGAGAACCCGGGCGATGGCGGTATCGAGCGTTGTATCCATGGGTATCCCATTTCGGGGCGGGCGCAGACGCGCCCCACCGTGGGGCCTCAGAGCAGCGCCTGGACGGGGCCCTAGAACTTCAGTTTCGTGCCGGGCAGGGCCGTCACGCCGACCTCGATGCTGAAGTCCCAGCCGGAGCCACGCTCTCGAACCATGAACGCGCTCTCCAGGCAGTGGAACACGCGGCGCACTTCATACTGCTGCCTGTACAGCTCGCTTCGTTCGAGATCATAGCGGTGCTCGAACGCTAAGGCCCACTTCTCACCCAGTCTGTAGCCCAGCCCATAGAGGATCTCGCGGTTGAACACCGCGCCTTGCGTCGCCGTGTACGCGAACCCGATCCGGCCGTTCAACCGGCTCTCCGAGGCCAGGTCGTTGTAATACAGATACGTGAGCAGCCGATCGTAGTCGCCGTACTGCGCGTTGTAGCGATAGGCCACCTCCGGATCGAAGGGCCGGCCGGTGGCGTCCTCGTACGCCTCGAGCAGTGCCCCCTCGAAGTAGAAGGGATCGTCGATATCCACGTCGCGGCCAATGCTGTGGTGTTCGCCGGCGATTTGGAACCCCCACCACGCGCGGGGCCGGAGGTCGAGTTCGATCTCGTAGTCGTCGGCGGTGCGGAACTCGTTCCATACATCGTTGCCTTGATACAAGGTGAGGCGCATGACCTGCCAAGCTTCACCGGTATCCGTGTCGCGCCCGAACACGAGGTTGTCGATCTTGCTTTCGACGCGGCTGCGGCCGTACACGTTGTCGTAGGCGTCGAACCGGGGGGT
>JAFGTL010000256.1 GCA_016934125.1 Candidatus Hydrogenedentota bacterium | reverse complement strand
GACAACCTTGGTAATACGGGACTTAGCTCATGCTCATCAACCAATTCACTGCACAGATTCTTGTGACGAACCGTTTTACATTCTATTGGCACCCGGCTCACCCTTTGACGCGGGCGCCCTGCTACAGTTGAAGGCGAAGGATACGAAATCCGGGCGGAATCGCCCCGAGATCAGAGGAGTGCGCGCCATGTCGAAACCAAGAACACTGAAAATGGGGGCCGTTGCGATCGCGGTGCTGGCCGCCCTTTCGGCGGCCGGCGAGCAGGTGAGGCTCGATGTCGCCATGGGCTCGTCGCGCATGCTGGCCGGCGAGAAGCAGACGGCCTACCTGCGCGTGGCCATGACGGGATTCGAACTCGAAGACGAAGGGGAACGGCCGCCCGTAAACGTGGCCATCGTGATCGATCGCTCCGGCTCGATGACGGGCGAGAAAATCGAGCACGCCAAGGACGCGGCGATCCTCGCGCTCGATCGCCTGAGCAGCCGCGATATCGTGTCGGTGGTCGCCTATTGCTCGACCGTCGAGGTGCTCGTGCCGGCGACGCGGCTCACGGAGCGGGAAAGTGTATACGCGGCGATCCGGCGGCTCGAAGCGGCCGGCTCGACGGCCTTGTTCGGGGGGGTTAGCAAAGGGGCGGCCGAGGTGCGGAAGTTCCTGGAGCGGGAGCGCGTCAACCGGGTGATCCTGCTCTCGGACGGGCTGGCCAACCGGGGCCCGAGTTCGCCCGAGGACTTGGCCGAGTTGGGCACCTCGCTCGGCCGCGACGGCATTGCCGTGACGACCATCGGGCTCGGCCTCGACTACAACGAGGATCTGATGACGGCCCTCGCCCGCGAGAGCGACGGCAACCACATGTTCGCCGAGGAAGCAGGCGATCTCGGGCGAGCGTTCCAGCGCGAGTTCGGCGACGTGCTCGCCGTCGTGGCCCAGGACGTGGACGTCACCATCGAGTGCGCCGAAGGCATCCGGCCGGTGCGCGTGCTCGGGCGCAAGGCCGACATCGCGGGCCAGCGCGTGCGCACGGCGCTCAATCAGTTGTACAGCGGCCAGACAAAATACGTTATCCTGGAGGTGGAGGTTCCCGCGGGCGAACTGGGCGCCGAACAGCGCGTCGCGCAGGCGGCGGTCGCCTATATGAACGTAGTCACCAACAGGAAGGACGCGCTCCGGCGCGCCGTCGCGGTGCGGTTCACGGATTCGAGGGCCGACGTCGAGGCGAGCATCAACAACGCCGTCATGGCCTCCGTAGCGCAGCAGCTCGGCGCGGAGACTAACCGCTGGGCCATGAAGCTCCGCGATGAAGGCAACGTGGCCGAGGCCCGCCGCGTTCTGTTTGACAACGCTGAGTTCCTCCACGAGAGCGCCGCGCAGCTCGGCGCGGCGTGGCTCGATAACGACGCCGACGCAAACAGGCTGGACGCAGGCAATCTGGACGGGGAGGCCTGGGGGAGGCAGCGCAAGGTAATGCAGTTCAATCAGTTCCAGATCGAGAACCAAGGCCAGGCGGCCCAGGTAGAGTAGGTGTCTTGCGACGACGACTTCTGATCACACTCCTCGTGATCGTGGTTGCACCCCTGGCCGTGCTCGCATGGCTCGGGGTGCAACTCGTTCGCGATGAGCGCGAAATGGTGCGCCACCGGTTCCGCGAGATCATCGCGGCCAAACTCGGCGACGTGGCCGGGCTTGTCGACGCCCAAGTGGCTGCGCGCGAGCGCGAACTCATGGCCGGCGAGGGCCTGTCCATGCTGTCGCCCGACGAATTGCGCGCGCGTGCGTTCCGATCGGGCCTCGTGCGCCAGTTCTTCGTGCTCGACGCCACCGGCGAACTCGTCTATCCGGCCCCGGACGCCCCGGCCACCGAGGCGGAACGCGACTTCCTCCTGCGGACGCGCGAAGTCTGGATCAACAAGGCGATCCCCGGGCCGGCGGGCGAGCAGCGCGCCCGCGCAATGCCTCAGCAGGCCGCCCAGAGCAAGATGGCCCAGCAGGCGGCCTTCCCGCCGGCCCCGGCCCTGCCGGGCAAAGGCTGGCACACCTGGTATTGGAGCAACGGACTCAACCTGATCTTCTGGTGGCGCGATGACGCGGACGCCGTAGTGGGGGCGGAACTCAACCGCGCACGCTTCATCGCCGACGTACTCGCCGCCCTGCCGGACACGCCCGGCATCGAAGGGGCCGCGCCCGTCGAGGAGCGCATCGCCCTGCTCGACGCCCAGGGCGCAGGACTGTATCAGTGGGGCGTCTACGAGCCCGCCGGGGCCGACGAACCCGTGGTCGAGGTGCGGCTCAATCCGCCGCTGAGCGCGTGGCGCCTCACGTATTACGCGCCGGATGCCGCCATCGAGGGGGCGTTTCAACGCACGACGTGGTTCGGCCTCGGGCTCGGGCTCGCCGTGCTCGCGGCCGCGCTCATCGGGCTCGCCACCTACTTCTACCGCGAAAGCGCGCGCGACATGCGCGAGGCCGCGCAACGGGTGAGTTTCGTGAATCAGGTGTCGCACGAGTTGAAGACGCCCCTCACCAACATCCGGATGTACGCCGAGATGCTCGATGACGAGCTCGGCGGCGACGAGGAGGAGCCGGCCCGGGCGCGCTTGCACGTGATCGTGTCCGAGAGCCGCCGGTTGAGCCGCCTCATCGGCAACGTGCTCACCTTCGGCCGCAGGCAGCGCAGCGCGCTCACGCCGCACCGCACCCGCGGCAACGTAGACGCGGTGGTGCGCGCCGTGATCGATCAGTTCGACGAGAACCTCGGGCGCCACGGCGTCGCCGCGCACTTCACGGCCGGCGCCGCCCGCGATGCCGAATTCGATCAGGACGTGCTCGCCCAGATCGTGGGCAACCTGTTGAGCAACGTCGAGAAATACGCCTTGTCCGGCGATCGCGTCGACGTCGAGACGCGCCAGGAGGGCGACACGGTGACGGTGTGCGTCGCGGACAGCGGCCCGGGCATTCCCGCCGAGCACCGGGCCCGCGTGTTCGAGCCGTTCTATCGCGTGAGCAACCGCGTCAACGACGGCGTGGCCGGCACGGGCATCGGCCTGGCCATCGCTCGCGATCTGGCCCGGCTGCACGGCGGCGATCTCGTGCTCGAATCCGGCGGCGGGGGCGGCGCGCGGTTCACGCTGCGCATCCACGCCCGGCCCATGATGGAGGACGACCATGAGAGTGCTGGTGGCTGAAGACGATGCCTACACCCGCGACGGGCTCATCGAGGTGCTCCGCCGCGAGGGCTACGAGGTGGTCGGCGCGTGCGATGGCCGCGAGGCCCTCGAACTGTTCGAGCGCGAGTCGCCCGACTTCATCTGCCTCGACATCATGATGCCCAATGTCGACGGTTACGCCGTGTGCAAGGCCATTCGCGGCCGGAACCCGCAGATTCCCATCATCTTCCTCAGCGCCAAGTCCGAGGAGATCGACAAAGTCGTCGGGCTCGAACTCGGGGCGGACGATTTCATCATGAAACCCTTCGGCGTCCACGAGGTTGTCGCCCGCATCCGCGCCGTCACCCGCCGGTGCATGGCCCTGCCCGCCGCCGCCGAATCCCACGCCGCGTTCCGCCTCAACGATCTCGAGGTGTTCCCCGCCGAACTCCGCGCCCGCCGCGGCGACACCGCCATCGACCTCAGCCTGCGCGAGGTGAGGATTCTCGAACTGCTCCACACCAAAGCGGGCGAAGTCGTGGGCCGCGACACGTTCTTCAACGAATGCTGGGGGCTCGACTACGTGCCCAACAGCCGCACGCTCGATCAGTACATCTCACAGCTCCGGAAACGCATCGAGCGCGATCCGAAGAACCCCGCCATCATCCAGACGGTGTACGGCGTCGGCTACCGCTACGAGCCGGCGCCCTGACGGACAGGCCGTGACGGCGCGCGCTACCCGCCCGCCTTGTGGGCCGGGCACACGCGCACGCACTCTTCGGCGAGACTGAGCAGCCGCTTCTGCACGCCGAACTCGGCCGAGGCGGCGGCCTTGGCCACGTCGGCCCCGGAGGGCGCGTCCGGCACGGGCACATCGACACCGAGTCCGAGATACTTGGCGCCGGCCTCGCCGCTCAGCCCGTATAGCTTCGCCCAGTCGCACGCCAGCCCGGCCACGCGGGGCACGTCGAACTGGACGCCCCCGACGGTGAGCGGCACGGTGTCGCCCTGGATCGCGCGCGTCGGGCAGGCATCGAGGCAGTCCTTATCGCAGGCCGCACAGGCGCTCGGCGCGGTGCACAAGGGGCTGTCCGGGATCGGGCAGTCGGTGACGATGGCGAGAAACCGCTGCCGCACGCCGAACTCGGGCGTCAGCACGTGGCCGTGGAGGCCGATGGTGCCGAGCCCCGCCAGCACGGCCGCAAACCGGTTTCCACGGAGATCCACTTGGCGGCCGCGGGGATTGGCGGCTTGCGAGGCTAGTCCCGTGAGATCGGTGGCGAGTACGGCGCGGTAGCCCGTATCTTTCAGGCGTTTCACCACCTGCATGGCGGCGTCGCTGAGCAGGCGGAGCGATTCGTACATGACGAAGGCGAAGGGCCCGGTGGTTTCGGCGGGCGTTACCTTGGCCGTATCCAGCACGGTGTCCGGGAAATGGAGGCCGAGCACGATGACGGACTGCGCGCCAGCGAGCCAGTCCTCGAGGCCCTTGACGCGGGACGGCGCGCGCTCGACATCGGGCACGAAGGGCGTATACAGCGCACCGCGATCATGGACGCGGACGCATTCGGCCGGCACGAGGCCCGTGCCGGCCAGGGCCGCCTTGAACGCGGCGAACCGCTGCGCCCCGAAGAACCCCACCAGATCCACCCCGGCCGCCTTGGCGCATTCCGCGATGGCGTCCGCGCTTGTCGGGCCGTCGTCGCGCTTGAGATGTACGCCCTCGGGGAGTTCCGCGCTCGTGAATACCGTCATGTACTGCCGGCCGTCTTCGAGCACATCGAGTTCCTGGGCCACCAGGTGATCGTAGAGAAACGGCAGCGTGATCGCCGAGTGCCCCGCCATATCGAGCAGGTGGGCCATGTTGAAGGCGAGATACCGTAGGAGCCGCCTCCTTCGTCTCCCCGTTGCCCTCGCTGCCCGGCGGCGCGCTCATGCCGATGCTGATCACGGTGCGCGCGTCGGGGAGGTGGTAGGCGGGATGGAACGGCCCGTCATCGGCGAACCGCGACGCCGCGCCCACGGCCCACACGTCGATGGGATACCGATCGGCAAGGGCGCCCAGGGCGGCCACAAGTTCATCGCCGGTGCGGCCGTCGGGCGTCTTCACGCGGCGCGGGCCGCGGCAATAGTCGGGATCGAAGGTGCGTTTACGGGGCACCATGCAGTACTTGAGGCACGAGCCCAGTTCGCCCCCGTGCATGCCGTGTTTCTCGATGTGGGCGCGGATCACGGACTCGTCGACTTTATCCGGGATGGGCAGGGCGAGGTTCAGGCAGAAGTTCTCGGCCCACGCGCACCGCCACTTGTTCGTCTCGGGGAACTCGAACCGGCGCGTGCCGATCTCGACGGCCGTCAGGCCTTTCACCTCCTTCTCGAAGGCCTCCGTCGGGCAGTTGCGCACGCACGCCATGCACTTATCGCACAGCGGCTCGCCCTCGTACATGGGCGTCGCCTCGAACTCGGCATCCGTCACCACCGACACGAACCGGCAGCGCGGGCCGAACTCGGGCGTCAACGCGAGGTTGTTCCACCCGATCTCGGCGAGGCCCGCGGCCACCGCCGCGTAGCGATGGGCCATGTCGGGGGCGAAATCGACGCCGATGTCTTTGTAACCCTTGTAGCGCCAGATGTTGCTCGCCGAGATGCACAGGGCCCGGTGGCCGCGCGCTTCGAGGAACCGGGCCAGCCGGAACGAGAGATCGTCCAACTGGAAATTCTGCCCCCAGCACTGGGAGCCGTAGGCGGCCGCATCGTGGGGCGTCGGGAATCCGCCCAGTTCCACGGCCGCATCGAGGTGGTGCATCCCGCATACCACCACGAACTTCGAGCCCGGCAACAACCCTTGGGGGCTCATCCGGAGCGGCGCGTTCGCAAACCGATCCACCGGCGCGAATCCGACCACGTCCGCACCCAGCCGCGTCGCCTCGGCCCGCACTTCTTCCGTCAAGTTCATAGGAATCGCTCCTTCTCCATGGATACTGGCCCCGGGCCCTACGCGTCCCGCGGCCCCGTCGTTATCGCGTCGCTGATGGCGCGGCTGGCTCGCTCGACGCCCTGGAGTACGGCCCGGCGGTGGGCGCCCCGGAACCGGAACGACGGCAGGTAGGTGCCCACCGCCGCGATCACCCGGCCGTTGTCGCGCACCGCATACGCCACGGCTCGCACGTCGCCCGCCACCTCGAGCACCAGACGATCCGCCTTCCGGATCCCCTCGAGCAGCCGGTTGAGATCCTGCTCGGAACGCGCCTCGCGCCAGTCCTCGCCCGGCAGCCCGTGCTCCCGGATGAAGCGCGCCCGTTCCTCGTCATCGCACCACGCCATCAACAGCCGGCCCGTCGGCGTCCGCCATACGTTCTCGTCGAACAGCACCCGCCGGCTCACCTCGACGCCCTCCGAGCCCTCGGCGTGGCACAGGATGTAGCGCCGGCCGCCCCGCACCATCACCAGCAACACCGGCTCGCCCAGTTCCCGCGCCAGCGCCCCCACCACCGGCTCCGCAGCCGCCACCAACCCCCGGCGGTAAGCGCCCCGGCCTGCGAGGAAGTACGCCATCGGTCCGAGGAGGTAGCCTTGTTTCGGCGCAACCTGTTCGACGTAGCCGCGGTTCACGAGCGTCTTGAGGATGTTCGCGCAGGTGGCGTGGTTCAGGCCGAGCCCGTCCGCGATGGCGCCCAACGGTTGGGGCGCCTCGGGTTGCCCGGCCAACGCCTCGAGAATATCGCACGCCCGATGGACAACCTGGATCATGACCGCCGCCCTCCGTCGCCGTCGAGATTCCATATTGTAAAAATGCTGTGCATATAACAAAATTCTGCCCCATCCCCCATCCCCCTGTCAAGCCCCGCCTCAAGTATCCCCAGATTCCCGGCTGGACCACAAGCGCACAGTCTCCCCATCGGGGCCG
>JAFGTL010000255.1 GCA_016934125.1 Candidatus Hydrogenedentota bacterium | reverse complement strand
GAACACGAACACGTCGAAACAGTGGAGCAGCCCTTCGCCGGCCAGCAACTCGCGCAGGCACCGGCCCGGGCTGAAGATCGCGTCGGATACGATGGCCAACCGGTACTTGTCCGACAGCGCCTGGATCGCCTCGTGCACGCCCGGAATCGGATCGGGCCGGAACTCGAGCTCCATCTCTTCGTGCAGCTTGACCAGCGCGGCCAGTTCGTCTTCGGGCAGCGAGCGCCCCAAGCCGGCCAGCAGCACGCCCAGGCGCTCCCGCACGCTCCACGTCACGTGCTCGTCGTGCCACACCTTCCGGAATGCCGCGTCCGTCACGTCGTACGCCAGGTTTACCACCTCGCGCGACACGGCCCCGTGTTTGGCCAGCGCGTCGTACACCAGAGCGCGCCGCGCCGCCGGTTTAGGCGGCAGCCCGGCCGCCGCCCGCTTCGGCTCATCCGTGTCGTCGAGGAAGATCGTGTCCCAGAGGTCGAATGTGATCGCGCCGATTCGTTTTCTTGCCATGGATCCATCCTTCTCGTGCCGCGCCCGGCGCACCGTCCCCCCTCGCGCTCATTCCAGAGCACCGATTATACGGCACAGCGACCGTGGGAACAACGTGCCCTGCGCCCCGCGCGCCCCGCGCGCCCTGCGCCCCGCGCGCCCTGCGCCCCGGTTTCACCGGCGCCGCCGCAGCTTCACTTCGCCCGCCTCCCCGTGCGACAATGCCGCCCCGGAGGGCCTCCGAATGACACCGAGAGACATCGTGCTCAGCAACATCGAGTGCCGCAGCGATGGACGCATCGCGTTCAACTTCTCCGGAGGGCGCCTCAACGACTTTACCGGCGCCGGCTGCGACCACGGCATCGAGACTACGTCCTGGATCGAGGGGGACGTCGAGTACTCGACGGACATCTGGGGCAACGTCTGGCACCGGCTCGTCGGCATGTCGCAGGGCGGCGAGGTGTTCCGCCCCGTCATTGAAGACTGGCGCGACCTCGATAAGCTCGTGCTGCCGGATCTGGATAACCCGGCCCACTACGAGCGCGCACGGCAACTCGGGGCGTCCGGCACCGATCGGTTCCGCGTCGGCTGGATGCCGGGCTGGCCCTTCGCGATCTGCCGCTACATGCGCAAGATGGAAATCTACTTCATGGATCTGCTCGCCGAGCGCGAGTGCATCGACATCCTCCACGATCGAGTCACGACACTGCTCGAAGGCATCATCGATCAATACGGCGCGGCGGGCATGGACGCGATCATGTTCTGCGAAGACCTCGGCACGCAGGATCGGCTGCTGCTCGGTGTGCCGCTGTGGCGCGATGTGTTCCGGCCGCTCTGCGAACGGCTGACGGCCCGCGCCCACCGGGCCGGGATGAAAGTCATCCAGCATTCCTGCGGCTACAACTGGGAATTGATCGACGATCTGTGCGACGCCGGCATCGATTGCCTCCAGTTCGATCAACCGGCCATCTACAATATGCCCGCCCTCGCCGCCAAGCTCCGCGCCCACGGCGTCGGCCTCTTCGCGCCGTGCGACATCCAGCAGGTGCTGCCCACCGGCGACAAGGCCCGGATCGAGCGCGAAACCGAACGGCTCGTCAACACCTTCCGGGGCGGCTTCATCGCCAAGAACTACCCCGACCTCCACGGCATCGGCGTGCAACCCGAGTGGGACGACTGGGCCTATCAGACCTTCCTGCGCGTAGGCGGGCCCGGCGGCACGCCCGTGGCCCAACGCTGAGGGCCGCCTCAGTCGAGGGGGACAGCCCGCCGCACAATACGCCCGTCCTGGCGATCGAGCGTCGTGATCCTCTGCACGCCGTGCTCGAGCAGATACGCGCGCGCCTCGTCGAAATGCGCCCCCACGTGGGCCGGATCGTGGCTGTCGTCGCCGAAACAGAACGGGATCCCGCGCGCCCGCGCCGCCCCCACCATCCACGGCGCCGGATACGGCGTTGCGTCGCCTTTCCGATAGGCGCCCGTGTTCACGTCGAGGATGGCGCCCACCTCGGCGATCGCATCCAATGCCGATTCCGCCGCCCGGCGCACCGCCGGCGTATCCACGCCCCCATGCGGCCCCGCAAACCGGCGCACAATGTCCACGTGCCCGACCACCTCCGGACGCAAGGCCTCCGCCATCCCGGCCACGGTTTCGTAATAGGCCACGGCCAGCGGCTCGATGCCGCCCTTACGAGCCACGACGCGATCGAAGGCTTCCTGGTTGTAGTCGAACAGGAGTTCGTCGACGTAGTGCACCGAGCCAACCACATAGTCGAACGCGAATCGCTCGCGCAGTCCACGCATCAAGCCCGCATAGTCATCCGCCGGCACAACCTCGGCCTCGAAACCCCGGAGCACCGTGATCCGGCCCGCGAACTCCTGGGCCAACGCGGCCGATGCCGCGGCATAGGCCGCGAAGTCGCGCCCCAGCTTCGCAATGTCCCACCCCATGGCGATTTCATCGGGATACAGGAACTCCGGCGCATAGCGCGGGGCGTGCTCGGCCAGTCCGTACACCTGCAGCCCCCGGGCGGCCGCCGCCTCAATCATCTCGCGCAACGATCCGGTTGCGTGGTCGCAGAACTCACGGCTGTGTCCGCCGTGCAGCGACACGCGCCAAGGGGCCGATTCCATCGTGAACACCTTCGCAAACACCTTCCTGTGGACTGCGTGAAACCCAGACACCTCCCGCACCGGCCGCCTCACGCGGCCGGGCCGGAAACGCAACCCTACCAAAACGGCCGCCGGACGGGCAACGCTTGACACCGCCCCCGCAACCTGGAACACTGGCTCCGGACACCGAAACGCCTCAATTCAAGGCGAAAGGAGCCTTCTATGCTGTACTTAGTCGTTCTCAGCGCCGCCGTCGCCGCCGATCCACCGGCCCTGACCGCCGGCCCCGTCGAGCCGGTGGCGGAGGATCTCAAATTCACCGAAGGGCCCCTCTGGCTCCCCGCCGGAGAACTCGTGTTCAGCGACATCCCCGCCGACACGATCTACCGCGGCGACGGCACCGTATTCCGCACGCCCAGCGGCAAGTCCAACGGGCTCACCCTCGACAGGCAGGGCCGCCTCATCGCCTGCGAACACTGGAACCGGCGCGTCTCCCGCACCGCGAAGGACGGCGCCGTCACCGTGCTGGCCGACCGCTATCAGGGCAAACTGCTCAACAGCCCCAACGACGTCGTGGTGCGTTCCGACAGCTCCATTTACTTCACCGATCCACCCTACGGCCTCGAGAAGCGGCCCGCCGAGCTCGAGTTCTCCGGCGTCTACCTGCTTCCCCCGGACGGCGAACTCCGCCTCGTGTTCGACGGGTTCGACCGGCCCAACGGACTGGCCTTCTCGCCCGACGAGAAGACGCTCTACATCGGCGATTCCGGCGCAAGCATCATCCACGCCTTCGACGTCGCCGCGGACGGCACCCTCTCGAACGGGCACCTTTTCTGCGAGTGCCCGGGCCCGGACGGCATGAAAGTCGACCAACGGGGCCGGCTGTGGACCTCCGCCAGCGACGGGATCCGCATCTACGGGCCCGACGGCGCCCATCTGGAAACCGTGGCGTTCCCCCTTCAACCCACAAACTGCGCATTCGGCGGCCCGGACTCGAAGACGCTCTTCGTCACCGCCCGG
>JAFGTL010000254.1 GCA_016934125.1 Candidatus Hydrogenedentota bacterium | reverse complement strand
TGAAGAACGCGCAGCGTTCTTCCTATGTGCCCGAGGGCGCGCAGCGCCCGAAGGGCACACGCGCACCGAGCCAGCGCGCACAGAGCGAGCGCCCGAGGTGCGCCTCCCGGAGGCCGTACGCGGAGGGGTACGCGGCGGGAGCGTCCGGTACGGACGCTACGAGAATAGCCCACCGTTTCCAACGGTGGGAATCCGACCGGCCCCCTTCAGCCAGTCCCGGCGGGACGGCTGAACCCGCGGCCCCCGTGGTGTGGGCCGGAGTTCGCACCGGGAGCGGGCGCTGAAGAACGCGCAGCGTTCTTCCTATGTGCCCGAGGGCGCGCAGCGCCCGAAGGGCACACGCGCACAGAGCGAGCGCGCACGGAGCGAGCGCGCACGGAGCGAGCGTGCACAGAGCGAGCGTGCACAGAGCGAGCGCTGAAGAACGCGCAGCGTTCTTCCAACGCGCCCGAAGGGCAACGCGCCCGAAGGGCGCGCGTTTGGCTGCGTTCAAGGCTGGGCCCGACGCACTAGCTCCGCCTTTGCGGCTGGCTAAAGTGCGATTGCCCCTGTTGCCCGATTGACATGCACGGGGCGCTTCTGCTAGGTTTGGGCGCGCCGGGGGTTGCGCTGGAAGCAGCCGCTGCCGCGGGGCTTCCGGAGCCGCCCCTAGCGGGGCTTCACCCTTGGGCTGCAAGGAATTGCGGGCGTCGCGGGGCCTCGCCGGACGCATGCAGCCGAGCGGAAAGGGGAAGGTGCTTCCTCGTATCGGCCTCATGAGCCCACGGGCGTGCCAGTGGTGCGTTGCGCCGTGGAAACCATGCCGTAACTGCCGATCCGGCTGAAGCGGCGAATCTCGGAGACGGATCATGCCAAAAATCCTTGTATTGGACAATCTCAGCGAGGAAGGGGTTGAGGTGTTCCGGCAAACAGCGGGCTTCGAGGTGGACGTCAAGCCGCCTCAGAAGCCCGATGAACTCGCCGCGATCATCGCCGGATACGACGGCCTCGTCGTGCGTAGCGGCACCAAGGTGACCGCCGAGGCCCTCGAGAAGGCCGACAACCTCAAGGTCATCGGCCGGGCGGGCGTCGGCACGGACAACATCGACAAGGCGGCCGCGACCAAGAAGGGCATCGTGGTCATGAACACGCCCGGCGGCAACACCATCTCCACGTGCGAGCATACCTTCGCCCTGCTCTTCGCCCTGCTGCGCAAGGTGCCCGTGGCGCACGCCTCGATGATGGAAGGCCGCTGGGATCGCAAGAAATTCCAGGGCACCGAGGTGTGCGGCAAGACCCTCGGCATCATCGGCGTAGGCCGCATCGGGGGCGAGGTGGCCAAACGCGCCCAGGCCTTCGAGATGAAGGTGGTCGTCTACGATCCGATCCTGAGCAAACTCAAGGCCGAGGCGCTGGGCGTCGAGTTGGTGGAACTGGACGAACTGCTGAGCCGTTCCGATTTCGTCACGATTCACGCGCCGAAAACCGAGAAAACCAACAACATGATCGACGCGGCCGCGCTCAAGAAGATGAAGCCCACCGCACGGATCATCAACGCCGCCCGAGGCGGAATCGTCAACGAGCACGATCTGGCCGAGGCGCTCAAGAACAACGTGATCGCCGGCGCCGCGCTCGACGTCTACACGTCGGAACCTTTCGAGGACAACCCGTTCATCGGCCTCGATAACGTCGTCACGACGCCGCACTTGGCCGCCTCGACCGACGAGGCCCAGCTCAACGTGGCCATCGACGTGGCCAAGCAGATGGTGGACTATCTGACCACCGGCGCCATCGTCAACGCCGTGAACGTGCCGAGTGTGGACAGCGAGACCCGCGAGAAACTCCAGCCCTTCCTGTTCCTCGCCGAGCGCGTGGGCCGGTTTCAGTCCAAGTATTGTGAAGGCACGCCCAAGACGATGGAGATCGAGTATGCGGGCGACATCGGCATCGCGGACACCTATCCCCTGACCGCCGCCGTGCTGCAGGGCGTGCTCGAACCCCTCGTCGAGTCCGTGAACATCGTGAGCGCACACGCCGTGCTCGAGGATCACGGCATCGAGTGCAGCGAGGTTCGAAGCCTCAAGCCTTCCGACTACAGCTTCACGATCACCCTCAGGGTGACCACGGAAACCGAACAGCACAGTGTGTCGGGCACGTTGTTCGGCCAGAACAAGGATCCGCGAATCTGCGTGATCGATCACACCCGCGTCGATGTCCGCCCCGAAGGGTGCATCCTCGTGTGCTTCAACGAGGATCGGCCCCTCATCATCGGCCGCGTCGCCACCATTATCGGCGAGGCCGGGGTCAACATCGCCGACATGACACTGGGCCGCGATGCCCGGGGCGGCCGCGCCGCAACGGTGCTGAACCTCGACCAGCCCCTCGACGCGGAAACCATGGACAAGATCCGCAAGGTGCCCTACGTCACGCAGGCGTGCCTGGTGGAACTGTAGACGAAACGAGAAACCCCGATTCCCCAGTCCGCCGGCCGTACGCCGCGGCGCGCGCCGGCGGACTCGCCCGTTGGAAGACGAGAAAGACAACCCGGAGCAGGACATGAACGATTTCGCCCATATCACCGTGCCGGAAGGCGACAAGATCACGACGGCCCCCGACGGCACGTTGCAGACGCCCGACCAGCCCATCATCGCGTTTGTGGAAGGCGACGGCACCGGTCCGGACATCTGGCGCGCCGCCCAGTTCGTATTCGACGCGGCGGTCAAGCACTGCTACGGCGGGAAGCGGCGGATCGCCTGGATGGAGATCTTCGCCGGCGCCAAGGCCAACGAACGGTGCGGAAGCTACCTTCCCGATGAGACGCTGGACGCAATCCGGGAGTATCATCTGGCCATCAAAGGGCCGCTCACGACGCCCATTGGCGGCGGTTACCGAAGCCTCAATGTCACGCTGCGGCAGAAACTGGACTTGTTCGCGTGCGTCCGCCCCGTTCGCTACTTCGAGGGGGTTCCCAGCCCCGTCCGCCATCCCGAGAACGTGGACATGGTGATCTTCCGCGAGAACACGGAGGACGTGTACTCGGGGCTCGAGGTGGAGCAGGGCACCGAGGAGGTGGGCAAGCTGATTGACTTCGCCAGGAAGGAGTTCGGCTGGGAGATCCGGCCCGATTCCGGTATCGGCATCAAGCCTATCAGCGTGACGGGCACAAAACGCCTTGTCCGGGCGGCCGTGAACTACGCGCTGAAGCACGGGCGCAAGACGGTGACCCTCGTTCACAAGGGCAACATCATGAAGTTCACGGAAGGGGCCTTCCGGAAGTGGGGATACGACCTCGTCCGGGAGGAGTTCGCGGATGTGGCGGTGTCGTGGGACGACTGCGGCGGCGAGCCGGGCGA
>JAFGTL010000253.1 GCA_016934125.1 Candidatus Hydrogenedentota bacterium | reverse complement strand
TTCCACAAGAGCTGGGGCGACTTCGGCGGGCTCCGGCCGTTTCACTCGCTGTTGTTCGACTGCTACTCGTCGATTGCGAACGGAGGCACGTGTTCGGTGGGCGACCACCTCCACCCGGCGGGGCGGCTCGAGCCGGCGGTGTACGGGTTGATCGGCGAAGCCTATGCACAGGTGCAGGAATACGAACAGTGGACAGACGGCGCCGTGGCCGAGGCGGAGATCGCCGTGATCGAGCCGCGTCTGCGGAACTGGCCGGACCACAAGCTGTTCCTGACGGCGGGCGAGGACGCCCTGGCGTCGGTGGAAGGGGCCGCGCGCATGCTGTCCGAGTTGAATTGCCAGTTCGACGTGCGAGACGACGGGGCCGATCTCGATCGATACCGCGTGGTGGTGCTGACGGATCACGTGGTGGTGACGGACGAGTTGAAGGTCGCGCTCGAGCGCCACCTGAAGAACGGGGGCGGCCTGCTTGCGTCGTCGCGGGCCGGGCTCGATCCGGCCGGATCCCGCTTCGCACTGGAAGGCTATGCGGCGGAGTACATCGGGCCCGAGCCGCACGATCCGTCGTTCTTCGAGGCGCTGCCCCCGGTGGACGGCGATCTCCCCGCCATGCGGACGGCGATCTACCAACCGGGCATCGAGATGGCCGCCCGGAACGGCGCCGAGGTGCTCGCGCGGCTTCACAAACCCTATGTGAACGTGAAAACGTGGGATTTCGAGCACGAGTATCTGTACACGCCGCCGGAATCGGACACGGGCCGGCCCGCGGCCGTCCGGGCGGGGAACATCGTTCACCTGAGTTTCCCGGCATTTTCGGCGTATCACCGGGACGCGGTCGTGGCCTACAGGACGCTCGTAGGCAACTGCCTGCGGCTGCTGCTCGAAGAGCCGCTCGTACAGGCGGCGGGGGTGCCCTCGTTCGGGCGGGTAACCGTGACGCGCAAGGGGACGACGCGGCTGGTGCACGTGCTGACGTATGTGCCGGAACTGCGGGGGCGTGCCGAGGTGATCGAGGAGCCGGTGACAGTACGGGACGTAGCCATTGCCCTGCGGCTGGACGGCAGCCGGGTGAAGGGCGTGTCGCTTGCGCCGGGAGGCGCGCCGCTGGACTACGCAGTGGACGGCGGCTATGTCCGGTTTACGGTGCCGGAAGTCGAGGGATACGCGCTAGCCGTGGTTGAGGCGGAGTGAGGGCCTGACAAGAGGCTTAGCGGAACCACGGGGCGACGATCCCCCCCACGCTCGGCGGATCGTTCTCGTCGATGGGACTGTAGCCGAGGAGGATCTCGGTGTAGTCGTCCATCCCGTCGCCATCGGTGTCCCAGAGGTTGGGATTGGTGACGTAGCCGAACACGCCGTTGGTTTCGTCGAAGTCGGACAGGCGATCTTCATCGGTGTCGACATCATCGCTCGTGATGGTGAGCGTAGCGGGGTTGTTGGCCGAGCCGACGGTGCCGCCGACGGGGTTACTCAAGGCGAGGACGACGGTTTCGGGTGTTTCGTAGGTGGTGTCGTCGGTGATGGAGACGGTGAAGGTCTCGGACGTCTCGTCATCCGTGAACGTGAGGGTGCCGGACGCGGCCGTGTAATCGGCGCCGGCGAGGGCGGTGCCGTTTGACGTGGCATAGTCGACAGTCATGGTGCGTCCGGTGCCGGGGGCTTCATCGAGTTCGACGGTGATGATGGCAAAGGCGCTCGACTCGGACACGGCGTAGCTGACGCTGCTGAAATCGGCCTCCGGCTCCGGGACATAGGCGTCGAGCCAGCTCTCGATGAGGGGGAAGGACACATCGAACCGGCCGTAGTAGTCGGGGCTGCCGGGTGCGTCGCAGGAGGCGAGGCCGCCCCAGAGCTGGCCGATGATCTGGTGGGTGGCGGTGAGCATGAGGGGGCTGCCCGAGGAACCGCCTTCGGTGGTGCCATCGCTCCAGAGCACCTGGTGGAAGCGGGAACGGGGATGGGTGCTGAGGAGCATCTCGTCGAAGTTGGTGATGTCGCCGAAGGAGATCCGCTTGAAATCGCCGTTGGGATGGTGGATGCAGGTGATCTCCGAGCCGACGGCCGCCTCGCTCGACGTCCAGCCCACGAACGTCATCCCCGCAGGCGGATCGTTTCGCAACCGGAGCAGGCAGAAATCGGTGCCGGTGGTTACGGCAGTCGTCGCGAGGAGGTCGGCGCCGCCTTCGGTGCGGGGCACCTCGTCCGGATCGGAGGGATCCGGGGCGGTGCCGTCGCAGGTGTCGGTTTGATAGAGCCAATAGAATTCGGCCGAGTCGGCCTCGCCCTGCGTCGAAATGCAGTGGTTGGCGGTGAGGAAATAGGGGACATCGGTGCCGGGGTCGGTATCGGCGAGGAGGGTGCCGGTGCAGAAGAACATGCCGTCGGGCCAGGAGATCTTGCCGATGCCGCTGATGCCGAGCGAGGTGGTGGCCCAGGCCGGGAAGCAGGTGACGTCGTTCTCGCACCACTGGGCCGTGCCCCGTGTCGTGCTCTTGCCCCAGGCCAGGTTGCCGAAATCGGCATAGACGTGGACGGTGTAATCGAGCAGGATCCTGAGGCCCGCCAAGCCGGTTCCAGGGGGCACATAGCACTCGACGGTGACGAGTTCGGCGAAGCAGGTGGCTGTCCACACATCCCGGCCCGCGGCGTAGGGCCCGTACGACTCGGTTGGCGATTCGGTGTTGTAGAGGATGAGGCGTGCGCCTTGCGGCAGCGCGAGTTCGCTGAAATGGAGGCGCTGGCCCCGGGCGTCGGGTGAGTAGATGGTGACGGCCCAGAGCCGGCCGCCATCGGCGAGATCGCACCAGGCGCCCCGGCTGGCCGAGCCGCCCTCGACGAGGATGGGCTCGTCGGGCGCCTGGATGACGCCGATCCGGCACGGGCTCTTCAGCGCCGACATCGCCCGCTCGGCGTCTTCCTCCTCGATGCGGGCCCTGTCGATGGGTGCCAGCGCCACGGCTTCCGGGGCCGGCAGGTTCATGGCGCGGCCGATGGACGCCGGGGCGGCCGCCCGGATTCTGGCGGCGGCCTTGGGCAGGCTGGCGGCCTTGGGGACGTCGGCGGCCTGCTCGATGGGGCGGATATCCCAGTTCTTGGGGCGGATCCCGAGTGCGTCGAGCTGGGCCGGATCGAGGAGATTGCCGTCGGCGTCGCTGTAGAGGTCAAAGGGCTGGCTGTCGACGGCCTGGCGGACGCGGTATCCGGCTACGAAGACATCCTCGTCGGTGCGGGCGCGTTCATACCAGGCGAGGAGGACGGTGAAGGCGCCCGGCGGATAGCCGTGGGATTCGAGGAAGTCGTTGGCCTCAGGGAACTTGGAGCCGCCGCAGTCGGCACAGGGCTCCTGGGCCAGAGCGGGCAGGGCCGGGGCACAAAGGAGAGCGCCCACGAGCAACCAGGCGCACGCGGGCATCGCCGTATACAACCTCAAGTCAGTCCTCCACTGTCGCGTGCCATAGCAACGACTTAGCCCGGCCCGTGTCCGGGGTTCGGGACTCTGTGCGAACTACTTATACCTGGTAGCGGCGTGGTTGGCAAGTCGGCCAGAGCGGCTTGAACCGGCCGGAGACGTGTGATAGAGTCTGTGGTAGTGTGTGGAATCGATCATCGCGTGGCCGGTGCGCGCCCGCGTTCAGTTTGTAACCCCATTTTTGACAGCGAGTTGCCCGGGATGGGCGGGAGACGTCGGGCTGCAGATGGGTGTTGAGAAAGGAGTTGATTACGGTGCAGGCAGGAGAGTTGTTCGACTTGTCAGGCAAGACGGCAGTCGTGACGGGCGGCGGCGGTGTTCTGGGCGGGGAGATTGCGGCCGGGCTTGCAGGAGCGGGCGCCCAGGTGGCCATTGCGGACTTGCTCGTGGAGAACGCCGGAGAGAAGGCGGCCGCGATAGACAAAGCGGGCGGCACCGCAAAGGCGTACAAGCTGGACGTGTTCGACAAGGCGTCTATCCAGGTCTGTTGCGACGCGATCTGCGGCGATTTCGGGCAGATTGATATTCTCATCAACGCGGTTGGCGGGAATATGAAGGCGGCCACAACGGCGCCGCCGGAGACGACATTCTTCGATCTGCCGGGCGACGCGATCCAGAAGGTGGTCGAGTTGAATCTGGTGGGCGGGACGATCGTGCCGAGCCAGGTGTTCGGCGCGCGCATGAAGGACAACCCGGAAGGCGGCTCGATTATCAACATCTCGTCGATGTGCGCGTTCAGCCCGTTGACGCGCGTGCCGGGATACAGCGCGGCCAAGGCGGCGGTGAGCAATTTCACGCAATGGCTGGCCGTGACGCTCGCCCAGGAGTTCTCGTCGAAGCTGCGGGTGAACGCGATCGCACCGGGCTTCTTCCTGACGGAACAGAACCGGTTCTTGTTGACGGATGAGAAGACGGGGGAGCTCACTGCGCGCGGCCAGACGATCATCGCCCACACGCCGATGGGCGAATTCGGCAAGCCCGAGGATCTCACGGGCGTCGCGGTGTGGCTCGCGTCGGATGCGTCGCGGTTTGTGACGGGCATTGTGGTTCCCATCGACGGTGGATTTAGCGCGTTTTCGGGGGTCTAGGCGCCCGACTGGGTGTTTCGTGCCGGCTATCGGCGGAACGACGAGGATACTGGCATGGGGTGCTGTCTGCTCACAGCGGCGTTGTGCGTGCCCCGGGTGGGACTCGTGGTGATGTTTCTTATCGGCTATGCGCAGCAGGCCTTTCTGGGCTTGCTGTGGCCGATCCTGGGGTTCTTCTTCATGCCGTGTACGACGTGCGCGTATGCCATCGGCATGGTGGAGAAGGGCGAACTCCGCGGATGGAGCTTGGCCCTGTTGATCGTGGCGGTCGTGCTGGACGTAGGCGGCCAGGGCGGGGGCGTGGCGAGCAGGCGGAAGGACTGGAAACACAAGAGCTGGACGAATTAGCGGCACCGCCGGCGAT
This sequence comes from Candidatus Hydrogenedentota bacterium, assembly GCA_016934125.1. Classification (GTDB taxonomy): domain Bacteria; phylum Hydrogenedentota; class Hydrogenedentia; order Hydrogenedentales; family SLHB01; genus JAFGTL01. Next base: position 8,968 of record JAFGTL010000253.1, on the reverse strand, counting down.
CGGGGTGCCTTGGCGAGGAAGCCGCCGGTCAGGCGAGCGTATGTGCTGCGTGGGTGAAGAGGGAAAGGAAGACGGAAACCAATGAGCGATCCTGTTGCGGAACTGAAGAATCATAAGCCGGGCAAGGAGTATTTCATCGCCATCGATTCGGATGGGTGCGCCTTTGACACGATGGAGATCAAGCACAAGGAATGCTTCATTCCGAACATTGTGAAGCACTGGGAACTCCAGCCGGTGTCGAAATACGCGCGTGCGGCCGCGGAATTCGTAAACCTGTATTCGAAGTGGCGCGGGGTGAACCGGTTTCCCGCGCTCACGATGGTGTTCGATCTGCTCGAAGAATGGGACGAAGTGCAGGCGCGGGGCGTGACGATCCCGAAGGCGCCGAACCTGCGGAAGTGGATCGAGACGGAGTCGAAACTGGGCAACCCGGCCCTGGAAGCCTACTGCAAGGAGCACGATGAGCCCGACATGCACCAGGCCCTGCGGTGGAGTAAGGCGGTGAACGACACGGTGGCCGACATGGTCTACGGCGTGCCGCCGTTTCCGTACGTCCGGCAATCGCTCGAAGCGGCCAAGCCGCTGGCGGATATCCTCGTGTGTTCGGCGACGCCCCACGACGCGCTGACACGGGAGTGGGAAGAGCACGACATCGCCAAGTATCCCTTCTCGATCGCCGGGCAGGAACAGGGCAAGAAGGCCGAGCACATCGACCTCGCCGCATCGGGACGGTATGACACGAGCAAGATGCTCATGATCGGCGATGCGCCGGGCGACATGAAGGCGGCCCGGGCGAACAAGGCCCTCTTCTTCCCCATCAACCCGGGCCACGAAGAGGCCTCCTGGAAGCGGTTCCATGACGAGGCGCTGGCGAAGTTCATCGCAGGCGAGTACGCCGGCGACTATGAAGCGGCCCTGATCGAGGAATTCGACGCGTACTTGCCTGACACGCCCCCCTGGAAGAAGTAGGCGGGCTCGGGGGCGCGCCGGTGAGACGCGTTGCTGGGTGCAGGACGGGCATCGTCGCGAGCGTCGGCCGCACGTTCGAGGATCTCGACACGATCCGGGCCGGCATCGAGGCCGGGGCCCGGGGATTCCGGCTGGCACTCGGGCTGGCCGATCGCGATCACGCGCGGGATTTCGAGACGGTTCGGGCAGCGGCCGCGCAGTGCGGCGTGGACGTTGACGTGCTGCTCGATCTGCCGGCAAACCGCCCGCGGGTTGGTGCGATGGCGGCCCGAAGCTTCGAATCGGGCGATCGGGCAACGGTAGTTGACGCGCCCGCGGCGGGCGGCGAGTGTGAGATTCCCGTGCCCGGGCTGGCGGCATTCGTGCCGCACTTGGCGCCCGGGCACCGGATGTGGTTCCGAGACGGCCGGCAACGGTTTCGGATTGCGGAGATCGACGGCCGCCGGGTGCATGTCGAGTGCGAGGCCTGCGCCGAACCGGTGCAACCCGGCAACGGATGCTCGTTTCCGGACAGCGCCGTGACCTTCGAGGCGATGCGTCCGTCGGATGGCGCGCTGTTGGAGAGGCTGGCCGCGGGTGGCCTGTCCCCGGAGTGGGTGGCCGCGTCACTGGTGACATCGCCGGCCCAGGTGCGCGAGGTGCGGGCCGCGGCCGAGCGGATCTGGCCGGGCCGCGCCGTGCGCGTCATGGCGAAGATTGAGACGGCGGAGGCCGTCGCCGCGCTCGATGCCATCTTTGACGAGGCGGACGGCGGGCTGCTGGGCCGGGGAGACTTGGCGCTCCGGGTGCCGGTGGAACGGCTGCCGCGGATCCAGGAGCGTGTTGCTGCCGCGGCCGGACGGCGCGACAAGCCGTTTGCCGTGGCGACGCAGATCCTTGAGCGGTTCGCCGAGACGGGTGAGGCATACCGGGCCGAGTTGTCGGACGTGGCCCTCGGCGTGCGGCAAGGCGCGGCCGCATTGGTGTTGTGTCAGGAGACGAATGACAGTCCACGGCCGGTGGAGAGCATTCAGTTGATGCATCGCATCATAGAGATGGAGTCGCTGGATGAGAATCGTTGCTGACGAGAACATCCCATTTGTGCGCGAGGCGTTTGCGGCGTTGGGTGAGGTGACGACGCTTCCCGGGCGCGAGATCGACGCGGCGGCAGTACGCTATGCGGACATGCTCCTGGTTCGCTCGATCACGAAAGTCAATCGCGAATTGCTTGACGGTTCGCGGGTGCAGTTTGTGGCCACGGCGACGATTGGCGAGGATCACGTGGACACGGGATACCTCGCGGAACAGGGCATCGCGTTCTCGAGCGCGCCGGGGTGCAACGCGAACAGCGTGGCCCAGTATGTGACGGCCGCGCTCCTCGAACTGGCCGCCCGGCTCGATCTCGACTTGCCGTCGCTGAGACTGGGGATCATCGGCGTGGGGAACGTGGGCAAGCGGGTGCTGGCCAAGGCAACGGCGCTGGGCATGGAGTGCGTGCTGAACGATCCGCCGCTGTGGAAGGAAACCGGGGATGATCGATACCGGCCCATCGAGGAGATGCACAGCTGCGATATCGTGACGCTGCACGTGCCTCTGACGCTCCAGGGGCGCTACGCGACGCATCACCTGGCCGGCGAACGGCTGGTATGGAACATGCGGCCGAAATCCATACTGATCAACACGTCGCGCGGGCCGGTGGCGGACGGGAACGCGCTGAAAGGCGCGCTCCACAGCGGACACCTGCGGGCCTGCGTGCTGGACGTGTGGGAGGACGAGCCGCGCGTGGACGAGGAACTGCTGCGCGGGGTGTTCATCGGGACGCCGCACATCGCGGGATACTCCTTCGACGGGAAGGTAAACGGGACGCGACAGATCTATGGGGCGGCGTGCCGGCATCTGGGCGTCGAGCCGGACTGGGATTCGGCCCCCCTCCTCCCCACTCCCGAGTGCCCAGAAGTGCGCGTGCCGGGCGGGGGCGGCATGGGGGCAGTCCGCGACGCGGTGCGGGCCGTGTATGACATCTGGCGGGACGATGCGGCCATGCGGACGGTGCTCGATGCGCCCGAGGAGGAGCGGCCGGCCGTGTTCGATCGACTTCGGAAGGAATACCCGCGGCGGCGGGAGTTCTTCAACACGCGGGCGGTGGTCGAGCCGGCCGACACGCAACTGGAAACGCAACTGGGCGGACTCGGGTTCGCAGGAAGACGGGATTCATGATCAAAGAGTGGGTGAAGCAAGACGGGTATCTGAGCGATGAGGAACTGAGCCAGGCGGTTGCCGGGGCCTTCGAGGATCTCGACATCGACGGGCGCCGGATCCTCTTCATCATTCCGGATCAGACGCGCAGCATGCCGATGCCGGTGATGTTTCGCGCGCTCTTCGATACGGTGCACGGCCGGGCGGCGCAAATGGACTACATTGTGGCGCTGGGCACTCATCCGCCGCTGTCGGACGCCGCCATCAACCAGCTTGTGGGCATTACGGAGGAGGAGCGGAACGGCCGCTATCGCGATGTCGGCATCTTCAACCACGAGTGGCAGAACCCCGACGCGCTCGCCTATATCGGCACCATCACCGAGGAGGAGATCGCGGAGATCTCGGGCGGGCTGATGCGCCAGAAGGCCGACGTGCTGGTGAACAAGCGGCTGCTGGACTATGACTTGCTCTGCGTGGTGGGGCCGGTGTTCCCCCATGAGGTGGTGGGGTTCAGCGGCGGCAACAAGTACTTCTTCCCGGGCGTGGCAGGCGAGGAGATCCTCAATCTGTTCCACTGGCTGGGCGCGCTCATCACCAATCCCATGATCAACGGCGTCAAACACACGCCGGTGCGGGCCGTGGTGGATCGGGCCGCGTCGTTCATCCGGGTGGACAAGCTGTGTTTCTGCCTCAACGTGAAGGGCAAGGACTGTAAGGGCGTGTTCTTCGGCGCGCCCAAGGAGGCGTGGGCGGCGGCGGCCGATCTGTCCGCGCAGACGCACATTGTCTACAAAGACCGGCCGTTCCGGAGCGTGCTGGCCATGGCGCCGGCGATGTACGACGACATCTGGGTGGCCGGGAAGTGCATGTATAAGCTCGAGCCGGTGGTCGCGGATGGCGGGGAACTGATCATCTACGCGCCCCATGTCGCCGAGATCAGCTTCACCCATGGCCATCTGATCCGCAAGATCGGCTACCACACCCGGGACTATTTCCTGGCACAGCTCGACAAGTTCGCCGATATCCCGGGCGGAATTCTCGCCCACTCGACTCACGTCCGCGGGATCGGCACCTATGCCGGCGGCGTCGAGCAGTGCCGCGTCCAGGTGACGCTCGCGACGGCCATTCCGGAGGAGGTGTGCCGCTCCATCAACCTCGGATACCGCGATCCGGCCGGCATCGATCCGGATGACTGGAAGGACAAGGAGGACGAGGGCCTGCTCCTGGTTCCCCACGCCGGCGAGGTGCTCTACCGCCTGACAGAGGGCAACCCCGAGCCGAAGGCGTTCAAGGGGGCTTAGGCCGGTTGCACAGTGACATGAACAGGCACGTGGCGACAATCCGACGGACGCTCATAGTCATCTTCGTCTGCGTTGTATGTGGCTCGTGCGGCACAGGCACCGGCGCGGACGATGAGGCGCCCGACGACGACACCGTAGCGCAGGACGCCGGCGATCCCGAAGATGCCGGCGATCCGGTGGAGATGAACCTCAACCTGCCGGTGAAGACGATGGGCGGCAAGCAGTTCTGGAGCGACGTGGCCATCTACGGGGGCTGGCGCATCCAGGAAAACGTCATCACCGGCCATTGCCGCCTGCTCGACAAACGCGACGTGCGCCGCGCCTGGGGCAGCCTGGCCCAATGCCGGCAGGCCCTCGAGGACGCCAAGGAACGCGGCGAGGCGGTGCTGTCGAGCCGGAAGCTCTGCGTGCTGCTCCACGGATTCCTCCGCTCGAAGGACTCGTTCAAGGGGCTCGTTGACGGCCTGCGCGAGGCCGGATACGAGGTGTACGCCGTCAACTACGCGAGCACGCGGTTCGACATCGACACGTTTGCCGCCCAAGTCGAGTCGCTTCTCGCCGGGTTTGCGTCCGATTTCGACGAGATCCACGTGGTGACGCACTCGATGGGCGGGCTCGTAGCGCGGCGCGCCCTGTCCGGCGAGCGGTGTCCGGAGAGGATGGGCCGGCTGGTGATGGTGGCGCCGCCGAACCAAGGGGCCGTCATGGCCGATCTGTTGCTGGATTGGTGGCCGAGCGAGCACGTGACGGGCCCGGCCGGCAAGCAACTGGCCACGGGCGTCGAGAGTTTCGCGAAATCCGCGGGCACGCCCGCATGCGAATTCGGGGTGTTGGCCGGAGCGCGCGGGGACGGGGAAGGATGGAATCCGCTGATCCCGGGCGATGACGATGGGGTAGTCGAACTGGCCAATACCGGGCTCGAGGGGATGGCGGACTTCGTGGTGGTGCCCGCCTTGCACACGGTGATCATGAACACGCCGGAATCGGTGCGGCAGGTGGTGTTCTTCCTGGAACACGGCCGGTTCGATCACGGCGATGGCGCCGGGGGTGCGGCCGAAGCGGCGCCTCAGGCGACGGAGAAGCAGGAATAGATGGGCCGGGGTGCACACCGCCCTGGCCATTTGCCATAATTCGCGGCGCATGCCGTTCGGAATCAACCGCGGAAAGGAAGAAGGAAAATGCCCAGGAACGTTATCGTTGCGCAATCGGGCGGGCCGAGCCCCGTCATCAACAGTTCACTGCGGGGCGTCATCGACACCTGCAAGATGTTCCCCGACACGTTCGGGACGGTGTACGGCGGCTGGCACGGCATCGAAGGCGTGCTCAAGGAAGAATTACTCGATCTGTCGGCCCAGGACGAGGACGAGATCGCCCTGCTGCGCTATACGCCCGCGGCCGGCTCGATCGGCACCTGCCGCTACAAGCTGAAGAAGGGCCAGGACGAGGATTTCCAGCGCGTCATCGAGGTGTTCAAGGCCCACGACATCGGATACTTCTTCTACAACGGCGGCAACGACTCGATGGATACGGCGCACAAAGTCAGCGTGATCGCCAACGAGCAGGGGCTCGATCTCGTGGCCGTGGGCGTGCCAAAAACCATCGACAACGATGTCGGCGACTCGGAATTCAAGCTCATCGACCACACGCCCGGCTACGGCAGCGTGGCGCGATACTGGATGGGTATCGTGCAGAACGCCAACGAAGAGAACGCGGGCTCGAGTCCCGCGGATCCGGTGCTCGTGTTGCAGGCCATGGGCCGGAAGATCGGCTACATCCCCGCTGCGGCGCGCCTGGCCGATCCGAATCGCGAGATGCCGCTCCAGATCTACATGGCCGAGTCCGGCGTGACGGCCGAAGAGATGTGCGACAACGTGAACGATCAGCTCAAGAAAGACGGCCGGTGCGTGCTGGTCGTGAGCGAAGGGTTCGAGGTGGGCGATCTCGGCGAAACCAAGGACAGCTTCGGCCACACCCAGTTCAGCGCGTCCAAGACGACCGTGGCGCAACAGGTGGTGACGATGCTGAACGAAAACGGCCTGCCCGTGCCGGGCAAGGCGCGGGGCCAGGTGTCGGGCACGGATCAGCGGGACACCTGCACCTACGCGTCCATCGTCGATCTCGACGAGGCCTACAAAGTGGGCCAGAAGGCCGCGTTGATCGCCGAATCGGGCGAGAACGGATGGATGTCGACGCTGCTCCGTGAGCCGGGCCCGATCTACAACGTCCGCTACGACAAAGTGCCCCTCGAAAAGGTGGCCAACTCGGAACGCGAATTCCCGAAAGCCTGGCTCGCGCCGAACAAGATCGACGTGACCGACGAGTTCATCGCCTACGCGAAACCCCTCATCGGCGAAGACTGGGCCAGCGTCCCCGTGATCAACGGCCGGCAACGATTCGCCCGATTCAAGCCCCTGTTCGCAGACAAAAAACTCCCCGAATACACCCTACAGGCCCTGCGCAAGTAGCCCGGCCATACGACACATGAATCCGCCCCGGGCCGGACATCCAGTCCGCCCCGGGGCGTTCAACAGACGGTTGTGCGAGATGTCGCGTCGCAGGGAGTCTGAGCGGTTCACGGGGAATACTGAGCCATGGGAGGTAGCAGGGCTATGCCGTTGATTGGGATCAATCAGGATTCGTTTCACAAGGCGGAGGGCGGGTTTCCAACCTTCGAGGAGATGATCGAGGGGTGTGCGGAACTGGGGTTGACGTTGTTCGAGTTCTGCCCGGAGTATCTCGAGCAGACGCCGGATGTGTTGACGCCGGAACGGCGGCGGGCAGCGGTGAAGCTGGGGCAGTCGCTGGGGGTGAAGCTGCTGGTGCATGCGTCGTTTGCGTCGGTGAACTGCTGTTTCATCAACGCGCATACGCGGGCCGAGTCGGTGCGTCAGTTGAAGCGGGAGATCGAGCTGGCCCACGATATCGAGTCGGATGCGATCACGATCCATCCGGGCAGGCCGCAGGGGCATTTCCAGTGGTATCCGAAGGGGTATTTCTGGGATATGCTGCGGCGGTCGTATGAGGAGTTGCTGGCCCACGCGGAGCCGCTCGGCGTGCGGATCTGTACGGAGAACATCAGCCGGGATTTCGTGGGGCCGGATGAGAGTGTGGCGCAGATCCTGGCGGATATGGACTCGGAGTGGTTCGGATTAACCCTCGATTTCGGCCATTACAACCTGATTTACAACGAACTGCCGCTGCCGGAGCGGATGGAGCGGATGCGGGCCGCGCTCGGGCTGTTCAAGGACAAGATCTGGGTGTTCCATATTCACGATAACCGGGGCGAACGGGACGATCATGATGCGCTGGGCACGGGCCAGATCGATTATGACTTGCTGATTCCGGAAGTGCTCAGGCTGGGCATCGACGCGTATTGGAGCATGGAACTGGCCGGGATCGAGGCGGCCCGGGTGTCGAAGGCGAAGCTGGAGGGCTTTCTGGCGGGGTGATGGCGGCGTCGGGCGGGGAACGACTGCGAGTGTGCTAGGTGTGGCGTGGTCAGGAAACCACGCCACAACAGGGGCGGCCCCCGTGGCGCGGCGCCCGGCGTGAGGATGGAAGACGGCGGAACGAGTTCCGCCCTGTCTACGGGCTTGTCCCGCTCTGGCGCGGTTTCTCGGCCGCGCCATCCACTTGGGCGGGAGGCGGTGTCAGTGAAGACTGGGAACGGATAAACGCAGAGGGCGCGAAGGGCGCAGAGGGGCGCAGAGGGGGCGCAGAGGGGGCGAAGGACGCGCAGAGGGCGCGTGCGCAGAGCGTGCTGGAGGATATGTCGGGGCCTCGGATGATCACGCTCTGCGAATCTCCGCGTCCTTTGCGGCCTCTGCGTTGTTCTTGTCGCCGTTTGCGGGAGAGCGCCCCTCACCAGGCGCTGGTGCACAGAGCGCGCGCAGAGGGCGCGGGGCCGCGCAGCGAGGAACACCGCAGACGAATGGACGCGAATCGGGGCCGATCTGTGGGGCCTTCATGTGGCGCGGTCGGGAAACCACACCACAAGGGGGAGGAGCCACAACAGTGTCTGTCTCTCCCCGGCCTCGGGGCACCCCCGTGTGCGCGGGCCTCGGGGCGGAGCATGAGGGCAGCGCCTCCTCGCGCCCGCCTCGCCGAATAGTGAAATCGGGGCGGGAGCGTGGTAAGATCGAGCCTTCCGTATGAACTCAACGCCCGGAGAGGGTGAACCACTAGGGAGCACGTAGAACAATGGCGGAAATGGATATCGGACTGATCGGGCTGGCGGTGATGGGCGAGAACCTCGTTCTGAACATGGAGAGCAAGGGGATCTCGGTTGCGGTATTCAACCGAACCGTGGCGAAAGTGGACAAGTTCGTCGAGGGGCGCGCGCAGGGCAAGAACATCCTCGGGTGCCACAGCATCGAGGAGCTCGTGGCGAACCTGAAGCGGCCGCGGAAGATCATCATCTTGGTGAAAGCGGGCGCGGCGGTGGATGCGTTCATCGAGAAGCTGATCCCCCACCTCGAACAGGGCGACATCATCATCGACGGCGGAAACAGCCATTTCCCGGA
>JAFGTL010000252.1 GCA_016934125.1 Candidatus Hydrogenedentota bacterium | reverse complement strand
GGGCGGGATTGGGCGTGCGGGCGGGCTGGCAGCGATGGCCATTCACCCAGAGCGCGCTGAAATCCCACGCGCCGTCGCGCACCTCGGGGATATCGGCCACCCAGCGATCGCCGTCCCGTTGCCAGCCCTGGATGCGGCGGCCGCCGTGGATCACCGGCCGCTCGCCGGGATAGGCCTCGTAGGACACCGGCGCCTCGGCCGTGCCCGAGTCCTCCGGGCCGAACACGATGGGCTCGGCGATGGCGTACGCACCCGCGCGCACGCGCACCTGCACCGGGCCGGTTGCGCCATCCGTCTTGAGCCGGCGGACGGCGTCGCGCGCGCCGGCCACCGTGGCCAGCGGGCCGTCGGTGCCGGCCGCGTTGGGCGCATCGAGGGCGCCCGACCACGCGTCGTTGCCGGTTGTGGCGACATAGAGGATGGTGGCGTCCTGCGCGGTGGCCAGGGATGCGGCCACGAGGGCGCACGCGCCGATGAGGGCGCCGATTCGCCGGCGTCCGGAGGAGGGCTTGTTCATTCGAGGGACTCCCCGTCGTTAGTTGTGTCAGGCGGGCGCCGGAGCGGCGCACGCCGCTGCCTGGCGCTGAGTGTAGGGAAAACGCAGGGCGATCCTCAACCGGCACGTGGCGGCTGGGCGATTCGCGGCGCGATACTTGAAATCGCGGGGCGTTTCGGCGAGAGTGTGGCCGGGCAGATGGGCAGTGAAGGGGCCCTTTCCGCACCAGCGGGGAACTTCAAGGAGGACACGCGCAATGATCTGGATGATGCTTGGGGCTACGATGCTTGGGGCGGCCGAGTTGCCGGTGGGATCGGCGCCGGCGCCGGTGGCGATTCCGCACTTCCCGGATGCGCTTCATGCGTACGTGTGGCGGAACTGGCCGCTCGTGCCCACGGAGCGGCTCGCCGAGGTGGTGGGCGCCGAGCCGGGGCAGATCCTCGAACTGGGCCGATCCATGGGGCTGCCCGAGCCGCCGGCCATCACGGAGGTGCAGCAACGCCGCTCGTACATCACGGTGATCCGCCGGAACTGGCACCTGCTCCCGTACGATCAGTTGCTCGCACTCCTTGGCTGGACGGCCGATGAGCTTGCCTACGCGCTGCGGGAAGACGACTTCCTCTACATCAAACTCGGCAGTCTCAAACCCGCGTGCGAGCCCATCGCGTATGCGCCGCCGAGCCCGGAGGCGAAGGCGCGGGCCGCCGAGATCGCCGCGGTGGCGGCCGAGCACTTCCCGGGCGGGGCGGGCGTATCCGAGGAGCCGCTGTTCGATTTCGTGAAGCAGCTCTCGAAGCGGCCCGCGGGGCCCGAGCCGGCGCCCGTCGAGAGCCGGTTCTCGCCGCGCTATTGCTCGTCCTACTTCACGATGTACGGCGATCCGCTCCTCGAAACCGAGGCGGACTCGTATCCCGAGGGGTATCTGGCCCGGCTGAAGCAGTCGGGCGCGGACGGGGTATGGCTCCAGGCGGTGCTCTACAAGCTGACGCCGTTTCCGTGGGATGAATCGTTGAGCGAGCACTACGAGGAACGGCTTGCGAACCTGGCCAAGCTCGTGGCGCGCGCGCGCAAGCACGACATCGGCGTGTATCTGTATCTCAACGAGCCGCGCGCCATGCCGGTGGCCTTCTTCGAGAAGCATCCCGAGTTGCAGGGCGTGAACGAGGGCGACTACTCGGCCATGTGCACGAGCGCGCCGGCGGTGACGGACTACATCCGCGACGGCGTGGCGCGGATCTGCACGCGCGTGCCCGATCTGGCGGGATTCTTCACGATCACCGCTTCGGAGAACTTGACGAACTGCTGGGCGCACCATCAGGGCGGAAGGTGCCCGCGGTGCGCCGAGCGGGGCCCCGAGGAGGTGATTGCGGGCGTAAACCGGGCGATCCGGGAGGGCATCGGCCAGACGCAGAGCAAGGCGCGGCTGATCGCGTGGGATTGGGGCTGGCGCGACGAGTGGGCCGCGGGCATCATCGAGCGCCTGCCCAAAGACGTGGCGCTCATGAGCGTGAGCGAATGGAGCATCCCCGTGACGCGGGGCGGGATCGACACGGTGGTGGGCGAATACAGCATCTCGGTGATCGGCCCCGGGCCGCGGGCGACGCGGCACTGGGGGCTTGCCCGCGAGCAGGGCCTCGATCGGCTCGCCAAGATCCAGGCCGGCAACACCTGGGAACTGTCCTCGGTGCCCTATATCCCGGCGGTCGAGAACGTGGCGCGCCATGCGGCCAACCTGCGCGACGCGGACGTCAGCGGGCTCATGCTGGGCTGGACGCTGGGCGGGTGCCCGTCGCCCAACCTCGAGGTAGTGGCCGAGATGGGCCGGCCCGGGGATCGCACGGTGGACGAGGCGATGGCCACGGTGGCCCGGCGCCGGTTCGGCGACGGGCTGGCGCCTGCCGTAGTCGACGCCTGGAAGGGCTACAGCACGGCCTTCAGCGAATTCCCGTACAACGGCGGACTGCTCTACAACGCGCCCCAGCAGATGGGCCCGGCCAACCCGCTGTGGGAGAAGCCCACCGGCTACGTGTCGACGATGGTAGGGTTGCCGTATGACTGCCTGGATCGCTGGCGGATCGTGTTC
>JAFGTL010000251.1 GCA_016934125.1 Candidatus Hydrogenedentota bacterium | reverse complement strand
TTCGCGCGCACGCGCCAGAGCCGGGAGCAGGATGGCCGCCAGGATGCCGATGATCGCGATGACGACGAGCAGCTCAATCAGCGTAAATCCTCTCTTCTTCATGGTCACAACACTCCTCTTTTGCCATTACACAATTGGTTGACTATAAGTCCTGAACAAAAAAAGGGTCACTCAGGGCTTGAGGGAATAGAAATCAGTGCCTAGCGCCACCTCCTTTCCGTAGCAGGCTGGGTTGTGGGCGGGTGCCGCCCCCTGCGCGCAACCGGAACCTGACACTTAGTCAATATTGAGGCACGAAAAACGGCGCTACGCCTCTCGCACCTGCACGTTGCCACCGTACACCTGGCGGGCCTCGTTCGGGAACACCTCGCGACACACCCGCCGGCGGGTCTCTTCGTAGTCCCACTCGGTAGACAAGGGCCGCCAGCCGAACCCATCGCCGAGGTATTGCGTACTTCGAATGATCGAGGCGAAGGGATCCGCGATCCCCATCTCCGAAGGGGGCAACCAACTGGTCCTGGAGGCCTTGCCGGCCTCGCCCAGGAGCCAGAAATGGAAGATCACATCCCGAGCCTGCCCCTCGGAAGCCGACGGGAGATCCCCTTGGGCGACGGCGTCGCGCACGATGCCGAACATGATGCTGACGGTTCGGTTTGCCGAGGCCCTCATTCGCCAGATGGCGCCTTCAGAGGCCTTCTGAAGGATGGCCTCGCCATTCATGATCTGGAAGATCCGAGCATCGTCGCGGTGCAGCAGGGCGAACAGCTCGGTGGCAGTGGCGACGGCGATCATCCGTTCGCGGGGACGGCCGCGGAAGGTGGCGGCCTGCTCGACGAGGGCGCGCTGCTTGTCGACACTCCGGACGGCGAGAGCGACGATGATCTCTTCTTTGTTGGGGAAGTGCTGGTAGACGGTGCCCTTGGAGCAGCAGGTGGCCTCGGCGACGCGGGCCATGGTGAGGCCGTGATAGCCGCCCTTGAGAAGGAGCTTGCGGGCTTCATCGAGGATGACGCCCTCGCGTGCCTGAATCTCGCGCTGCTTTTTGCTCAAGACCGCCATAGTGGGGTGCATTTTACGACCAAAGGTCAAAAAAGTCAAGAGGTATCTACTGCGTCTGGTATGGGTGCTCACCCCGTTTGGGGATGTCGGGGAGAGGTTCGCGCTCACGCGGGGCGTACGGGCCTGCGCCCGAGCCGGGGAGAAGCGGTGTCAGTCCGTTGCGAGAAGCCGGACGGGCACCTTGCAGCGGAAACCGAAATGGGTGACGAATTCGAGGGCCCCGTCTATGCTAAGCGCTTTAGAATCAGCAGGTTGCTGGATTGGAAGATCCAGTTCGGCCGTGCCGTGAGGGGGAATATCGGGCAGGGAGATGGGGGGAACCGGGACGTTGGACACAAGGACGGAAAGCGACGGCTGCCGGAGCGTGAAAGCGCGCCGGTTGACCACGCGGAGCCGGATGGCGCCGGGTGCGCGTGTGACGATCTCGACGCGGGCGTCGGCGAAGGCGGCGACAATGGCGTCATCGTAGATCTTGTGGGTGTTGAGCCCGTCATCGAAGATGCCGGGGTGGCGGTCGGAGTTGCCCTTCATGTACTGGATGCCGCCGGCCATGCCTTGGTCGACGCCCCAGGCGAACTGATCGCGCATGGACTCGACGCCGGAGGAATGGACGGCGCCGTGCCAGGAATTGAACTCGCAGTAGATAAGGGGCATCTGGGCGCGACGGGCCACGTCGAGGCTGCGGAGGACTACGGGCTGGCGATCGGCGGCCCGCTGTCCGCGGCCGAAGTAGTAGTTCACGCCCATAAGATCCTGGCCCTGCCAGAAATCCTGTCCGTAGAGGTTGGCGTAGTGGACGGGCCGCTGGCAGGGGTCGAAGGCGCGGTATACGGGGTACTGGGACAGGAGAAAGTCGATGGTTTCGCCGCCGATCTCGTTGCACGAATTCCACAGCAGCACGCCGGCCGAATCGCGGTAGCGCTCGATGAACAGGCGGGTGAGGGCGCGGCTGGTGGTCATGGGGGGGCCGTCCAGCCGGGCGAAGATCCCGTCGGTGCCGATGCAACTGAAGGGGGCCAGCACGGTGTAGACCGTGTTGAGCTCATAGGCGAGATCGACTTGCCAACGGGGCGGATAGTCGCCGCGCCAGGTGTTGAATCCGAGATCGCGCATGATGCGCATCATCAAGGCGGTACGCTCGGGACTCCCGGCATCCATGCCATGAACGTTGACGCCTTTGATGAGGAATGGCTCGCCGTTGACGAGCAAATCGGTGCCGCGCGTCTCGACGACGGTGGCGACGAGCCGCCGATCGACGGTGAACGTATCGAATGCGACGGTAACATCGTAGTAACCGAACCAGGGCCGGGCGTCGACGGTAACGGCGTTTTGCGGTGGGGGTGCGTCGCCTTGTGTTGGCGACGAGGCCGAGCCCGCCCGTTCGCCGCCGGCGAAGATGTCGACACGGTATGGGCCGGGCACGGGGCCGTCGATGCGCACGTTGACGGGCGTGAAGAACCGCCCGTCCCGGGACTCGGTATGATTCTGTTTCTCGATGCGCACGCGGCAGCCTTCGGGTGGGAGGAGATTGACGGTGCGGCGCGCCTGCGTGCGCAGGAGGCCGTCGTGGAGGAGGCGGAGTTGCAGCGTAACGGCGCCGGCGGCGCGGGGCGTCCAGTCGAACTCGAGGGGGGTGTCGGCGCCGGGGTCGGCCGATACCGTCCGGGCATCCTGCCAGAGGATGCGTTCGGTCTCGGTGAGGGCCGTCAGCAGGGCGGTCAACCGCAGCGGGACGTCGCCTACGTTGCGCACGGCGGCCCGATCGGTGCGGGTGCCCATGGCGGGGGTGTCTGGGGGCTCGAATTGGCGGATCTCGACAGGCGAACTCGATATGTACACGTCGGATACGAGGAAGCTGGCCCCGGGCCGCTCCGGTTGGGGGCCGGGGGCGTTGGCGAGCAGCAGGCTCGCGCCGGAATCGGGTTCGATCACCGACACGAGGAGCCGGTGCATCTCGTCGAGCACGGGGGGCACCGACTGGTAGGCGTCGCCGGTGGCCGCGTCCTCGGGCAGAATGTCGAGCCGCACGCGCTGGTGGTAGACGCGGCCGGGCTCCCATTGGCTGGTTGGGGTATCGGGCGGGGCGTCGGACTGGGCGACGGTGCGGTTGCCCAACGGGCTCGTAAGCCGCACGCAGAAGGTGTAGTCCATATCGGGCGGTGCACCCTCGACGGCCCACGGGATGGTCACGTCGTAGGAGCGTCCCATCACCATGGACTGGGCCTCGAGCCGGGCCGTGCCGAAGCGCATGAGGGAATCGGGGGAGTATCGGGCAATCACGCCGTCCTCCGGTTCACCGATGCCGCGGGGGTGGGCGTGCGCGCCGGAGAACGAGGGGATCTCGGTGCCGGGCGCGATCTCGTGGAGCCAGGGGCCTTTGAATCCGTGCAGTTCGTTCAGGGCCTCGATGGCGAACCGCAGCGACAGATCCGCATCGTCGACGCGGGCCTCGGCCAAGCGGGCTGCGGCCTGATCGAGATGGGCCTGGGCCGCATCGCGGATGACGCGTAGGGCGGCGGTTCTCGGGGTGTCTTCCGGGGCGAGGGCGAGGGCCTCGCGTAGCCGGGGGAGTGCAGCGGCCACCTGCTCGATCCGGGACTGCAGTTCGGTGGCGGGGGCGATCTCGAAGCGGGTTTGCGCGGCGAATGCGTGCTCGGGGCCGGACACGGAGACGGCACAGGTGCCGGCCTGGGGCTCGCGGGAGAGCGGGATGGCCATGGCGGGCGGGGGTGCGTCCCGGCCTGTGGCGCTCAGGATCAGGTGGGTCTCGGCGGGCCCTGCCGGAATGGCAAGGGCGATCTGCTGGCGGGCCAGAGGGGCGCCGGCGCAGTCCACCGCGATCTCGATGGGCCCCGGCACGGGCTGGGGCAGGTTCGTGAAGAGGGTGAGCGGGAACTCGCGGGTTTGGGCGGCGCGAGGGAAGGGGAAGTGGAGGAAAGCGATGGGAGGGGTGGTCGGGATATCCTCTGGGGAAGCCGCGAAATAGGCCAGATGGATGTCGCCGCTGTTGACTTTGACTCCGAACCGCGTGCCGCGACGGGGCGGGGCGGCGGCCTCGATGGCCCAGTCGCCGGGCTCGGGCAGATGGGCGGGCCAGTACTTGGCCGCGACGCGATCGCCGTGGATGCGCACCTTCTGCCAGATCCAGTTCGTCTTGTTCCAGGGATCGGTGACAAGCCCGTATCCGGGGCGCTCGAAGAGGGTGTTCTCGTCGCCGTTGGCCTTGGCGAAACGGAACTGGAATCCGGAATCGTTGTCCTGTTCGAGCCAGACGTGGGGCCGCATCTCTTTGAGGTTGTGGGCCGCCGAGATGTCCTGGGGGTAGTCGGCCCAGAACAGGATGACGCCGTCGGCATCGGCATCGCGCACGTCGTTCTCGCGGTAGAGGGCAACCAGCGTGCCATCGCCGATGTCCGTATTGCGGGCCATGGCGAGACAGGCCGTGCCGGACAGGTGGAGCACGCCGGGGCCGTAGCCGGGCGGGCAGCCGGGGTCGGTGGCGGACTGGATGGCGCCATCGCCGCGGAGATCGAGGAAATCCCAGTTTGCCGGCGAGCCGCCGGCGTATTCGAACAGGAGGTCGGCCCCGGCGGCTGCGGCCCATGCGATGAGGCCCATCGTCACAGTCAACTTCGCCCGATTCATCGTGCCTCCGTTCACCCGGCTCTGTTCCGGGCCGGCGCGTCCGGAGGACGGCGCCCCCCGCACCGCCGGCGGCCGGGACATGTCGCGCTACAGGTTCTCGATGGTGATGTTGGCGTTGGTGTAGATGCAGATGCCGGCGGCGATGCCGAGGGATTCGCGCACGATGCTCTGCGCGTCGAGGGACGAATGGGCGCAGAGCGCCCGCGCCGCTGCGAGTGCGTAGGGCCCGCCGGAGCCGATGGCCACGATGCCGTCGTCGGGTTCGATCACCTCGCCGCTGCCCGCGACAAGGAGGGAGGTCTCGGCGTCGCACACGGCCAGGAGGGCGTCGAGGTTGCGGAGGTACTTGTCGGTGCGCCATTCCTTGCCCAGTTCGACGGCCGCGCGGGCGAGGCTCTTGTTGAACTCCTTCAGTTTCCCTTCGAACCGCTCGAACAGTGTGAAGGCATCGGACACGGAGCCCGCGAATCCGGCCAGCACGCGGCCGTCGGCGAGCCGGCGCACCTTGACGGCCTTGTCTTTCATGATCGTGGCGCCGACGGTGACTTGCCCGTCGCTGCCCATGGCGACCTTGCCCTCTCTGCGCACGCTAACCACCGTAGTGCCGTGAAAGTGTTCCATGCGAGTTCCTCCTGCCCAGGTTCTACCACATGCGCCCATGGCGGACAAGTGGGTGCGGCGGGCCCAAATCCGCAAGGTAAGGAACGCGGCAGGATGCCGCGTCTACGTGTCCGTCCAACGCAGTAACGGCATCTTGCCGTTTTTCGCCGGATCTTCGCATGTTTTTGTAGGGGCTGCTCTATGATCGCCGTGTTCGCGGGCAAACATGATGCCCACAGGGGAGGGCGGGTTGACGACGAAGGTGCGAAACCGATCCAGTGTGCCGCCCCGCGTGGCGCGGGGCTCCGGAAAGGGGGATGGGGCCCGCCCGGATCCCACGGCTGACGCCGGTGGGCCATTTGAAGAGTGCCGCCCCGCGCGGCGCGGGGCTCCGGAGCCCGGCCGAATGGCCGGGCGGTACTCCCCGAGTGGCCCACGGCGCGAGGGCGTGGTTGTGGGGGCCATACGACGCGGGGCATGACGCCCGAACAGCAGGCCAGCTTCGCGAAACCCAGGGCCAGCCCCTCCGTCGGTGTCGAACAGGATGTCCGGTTACTCGAGGAGGCCCCGACATTGCAGCGGTGCGCATACAATCAAGGGGGCGGAAATGCGGGCCCCCCATCCATGACGCAGGCCGCAACGGCGCCCAGGCGTCTGGCAGCGAAGGGCGGCCTTGCACCGGGAGCGCCCATCGTCTAGGCTCAGGCCGAGCGATGGAAAGGGGGCGCGATTCATGTGGATGCAGTGGACGGTTATCACGATAGGCGTGGTGCTGATGGTGGGACGCCTGATCCAGGTGTGGAGCCGCGGCCACCGGGCGCGCGGCCGGTGGCAGCGCGCGGTCGAGGCCTGCGAGAAGGGCGATCTGGCCGCTGCCGAGGCGGATCTGCGGAAGGTGGTGGGCCTGATGCCGATCTGGGCGCCCGCCCGGCGCGTGCTGGGCGCAACGCTGGCAGGTCGGGGCCGGTTTGCAGAGGCGGAGGAGCAGTTCCGGATGGCGGCGCAGTTGGAGCCGCGAAACGGAACGGCGCACTGGGATCTCGGGATGTTCCTGGCTTCCTGCCCGCCGCAACGCCCGGAAGAAGCCATCGAAGCGTTCGAGAGGGCCATCGAGTTCGCCCCCGACCTGCGGCAGACGCTCGGCCAGTTCGATCAGCTGGCGCCCCTGCGCGCATTCGAGCGGTTCCGAGGGTTACTGCCCCCTGGCGACACGGACGCGTGACGCGCAAGCCACTGTGGACTCGACGGGCTCCGGGGCGGTTCAGGTTGCACTTAACTTTTGCGCGCGTGCCTGCTATTATGTGGGTGGGGTCGATCCATCAAAGGGGGCGCCCATGTCCGAGTTCGAAGAGCAGGCACGCACCGTGCCAGATCTGGATCTCATCCGTCAAGAGGCCATGGAGTTCTCCGGCATCGGTCTCTATCGCTATACATTGGACGGCCGGGTGCTGTTCATGGACGAGAGCGCGCTCCGGATCCTCGAACTGGATGGCATGTTCCAGCACCCGGCCGAGGTGGTGGGGAAGAACGTGGCGAATCTTGTCATCTATGCGCGGCCGGAGGGTCAACTGCGGGCCCAGGTTCAGGAGCGGGAGAAGCTGCACGGCTTCGAGTGTCCCTTCAAGACGCTGAAGGGTACGACGAAATGGGCTCAGCACGACTCGTACCTCGTGACGGACGCGGAGACGGGTGAACGCGCGATTCAGGTGGTGATTCGCGACATCACGAGGCAGAAGGAGGCGGAGCGGGCACTCGCGCGTTCTGCCAAGGTGAGCGAGCACCTGCGCTCGTTGATGGCGGCCATGAACGCCTGCCGTACGCTGGACGAGATGCTCGAGCCGTTTCTGGCCACGGCGCTCGAATTCAGCGAGATGGACATTGGGATCGTGTATCTCGTGGAAGGCGAGTACGCGGTTCTCCGTCATGGACGGGGCCTGCCGGAAGCCCTCGCGGCTGATGCGGCACGGGTGCCGCTGGCCGATCCGCTGGCGCGCGAGGTGATGAGGGCGTCGCGGCCGGTGGCCGTCGACGACGCGTCGCCGGAACTGGCGGCGCTGCTGAAACCCCACGGCATCCGATTTATCTACGGCATGCCCTTGCGGGCCGGGAGCGAGGTTTTTGGTTATCTCGATCTGGCGTCTCGCCGGGCCAGTCCTCCCAGCGATGGCAACCTGCGGCTGCTCGGCGTGATGGGCCTGGAGGTCGAGTCGCTGTTCAGCCGTCTGCGGGTCGAAGAGGCTCTCAGGGAAAGCGAGGAGCGCTATCGCGAGATCCTTGAGAACATCGAGGAGGGCTACTACGAGGTCGATTTGCACGGCGACCTCCGGTTCTTCAACCGGGCTCTTTGCGGCATCGTCGGGTATTCCGCGGACGAACTGAGGGGCATGAGTTACCGGCGCTATTATGGGGATCCGACGAGCGTGAAGAAGGTGTTCCAGACCTTCTCGCGCGTGTACGAGACGGGTATTGCGACGGAGGCCTTCGACTGGGAGATTGTGCGGAAGGACGGTGGGGCGACGGCGGTCGCGGTGTCGGTGTCCCTGATGCGGGACGGCGATGGCGCGCCGATCGGCTTCCGGGGCCTGGTGCGCGACGTCACCAAGCGAAAGCGTGCCGAGAAGGCGCTGCGCGAGTCCGAGGGCAGGAACCGGGCGCTGCTGGATGCGATTCCGGACAGCATGGCGCGGATGACGAGCGACGGCACGATCCTGGACTACAAGCTCGGCCAGCACTTCACGCCGGGCTTCCGATCCCGCGCCGAGGTGCTGGGCGCGAACATCCGGGATCTCGTGCCGTCCTGGGTGGCGCGGGAGGCGCTGGCGCGGGTGGCGCGCGTGTCTGAATTGGGCCGGCCGGAGGCGTTTGAGTTCCGCGTTCACCGCGACAGGAAGGCCTACGACTACGAGGCCCGGATCGTGAACAGCGGGGACGACGAGGTGCTGGCGATTATCCGCGATATCACGGAGCGGAAGCACGCCGAAGAGGCGTTGCGGCAGAGCGAGGCCAAGTATCGGATCTTGTTTGATGCGTGCGGCGAAGGCATCCTGCTGGAGACGCTGGATGGCCAGGTGCTGGACGCGAACGCCGCGGCCTGCCGGATGTTCGGATACACCCGAGAGGAATTGACGCGCGTCGGCATCGAGGATCTCGTTCCGGAGGAATACCGGGGCAGCTTCCTCGATGAAGCGGTTCGCGCCCTGGAAGAAGGAGGGCTGTCGTGCGGCGCGGCGGGATTGCGCAAGGACGGTTCGGTGTTCCCCGCCGAGGTGAGCAGTCTTCCCACGCAGATCGATGGGAATCGCGTGGCGGTCACGTATGTCCGGGACGTGACGCAGCGCGCCGAGGCGGAGAAGGCGTTGCGCGAGAGCGAACAGCGTTACCGCGAGTTGTATCAGAACGCGAACGACATCCTGTACACCCATGATTTGTCGGGGCGGTTCACGTCGATCAACCGGGCCGGCCTGCGCGTGAGCGGGTATACCCACGAAGAGGCGCTTCAGACGAACGCGTTGGAGGTCGTCGCGCCGGAGTATCGGGAGTTGGCGCGCGAGATGGTGCGGCGCAAACTGGCGGGTGCCGAGACGGGGCAGTACGAACTCGAGATGCTGGCCAAGGACGGCAGCCGGATTCCCGTCGAGGTGAGCACGCGACTCATCTACAAGGACGATGAGCCGGTGGCCGTGCAAGGCATTGCGCGGGACATCACCGAGCGGAGGCGGGCCGAGGAGGAGCACACGCGACTGGAGGCGCAGGTGCAGCATGCCCAGAAGCTGGAGAGTCTGGGCGTGTTGGCGGGAGGGCTGGCCCACGACTTCAACAACCTGCTGGTGGGCATCCTGGGGAACGCGGGCCTCGCCTTGGGCAAGTTGCCGGGGGCGTCGCCGATTCGGGGGTATGTCGAGAAGATCGAGGCCACTGCCCAGCGGGCGGCGGATCTGACGAACCAGATGCTGGCGTATTCGGGAAAAGGTACGTTCATCGTTCAGCCGCTGAACCTGTCGAGACTGGTGGACGAGATGGCCCACCTGCTGGAGGCCTCGATTTCGAAGAAGGTGACGATCAAGTACGAGTTCGAGCCCGATCTCCCCTCGGTGGAGGGCGATGCGGCCCAGATCCAGCAGGTGGTGATGAATCTGATCACGAACGCCTCGGACGCCATCGGGGACGAGCCGGGCGTCATCGCCCTGAGCGCGCGCACGATGGATATCGACGTTTCCTACTTCGCGGAGGCCTATGTCAACGACGATCTGTTTGAGGGGCGGTACGTGTGCGTCGAGGTGTCTGACACGGGCTGCGGAATGGATCCGGCGACACAAGCGCGGATCTTCGATCCCTTTTTCACGACGAAGTTCGCCGGGCGGGGCTTGGGCCTGGCCGCGGTCCTGGGCATCACACGCAGCCATAAGGGGACCATCAAAGTCTATAGCGAGCCGGGGGTGGGCACCACCGTGAAGGTGTTGTTCCCGGCACTGCCCGCGGAAGTGGACGCGGCGGAGTTCGAGAAGATCGAGTTGCAGGATCGGGCGCTGCACGACTGGCAGGCAAGCGGCACCATCCTCGTGGTGGACGATGGCGAAGAGATCCGGGAAGTCGCGCGGGAGACTTACGAGCAGCACGGGTTCAAGGTGCTCACGGCAGCGAACGGCCGGGAAGGCGTCGATTTGTTCCGGGAACACGCCGATGAACTGGCGGCGGTGTTGCTCGATCTCACCATGCCGGTCATGGGCGGCGAGAAGGCGTTTCAGGAGATGCATCGGATCCGGGCCGATGTGCCGATCATTCTTTCGAGCGGCTACACGGAGCAGGACGTGACGAACCGGTTTCCGGGCCGGGGGCCGGCGGCGTTCATCCAGAAGCCATTCTTGCCGTCGCGCCTGATCGTCGGGCTGCGCGATGTGCTGGAAGCCCGCGGGAAGGGCGGCGGGCAGGGGTCGTAGGATCCGAGTTGAGGCCGCTTTGCCGCTTGGACTCAGTTGAGAAGCAGATGATCCAGGTGCAGCGCGCCGGTGTACGTCTTCCATGCACCGGGCTCGATCTCGAATGCTCTGAATACCTGGATGGTGAGGGCGTGTTCGCCGGCGGGCATTTGGACTTGCCCGAGCCATGCCGTTTCAATGTGGGGACCTTCGTTCAGCGCGGCAGAATTTTCCTTCACCTGGCGCAGGTACTGGGCGATCTCCGTGTCGGACATGGCGCCGGCCGCGTCGCCGAGGGCACCCAGGGCGGCCTGCTCGTCATAGACGGGATAGCCCGGGCCCACCGAACCGACCAAGATGTTGTCCACGTACACGCAGAATCCCGGCATGTCGGCCGTCCGATAGAAGGCGATCCCGGCGTAGTGTGTGCCGGCTTTGGCCACGGGCATCCGGAACGATACGGACATCTCGTCGGATGTGCCCTGATACGGGAGGCGCGCCATGCCGCTCGGCGGCGCCCCGAGCGGCTCATGCACACGCTGCTTGAACCGCGGAGGGCTCTCCCCGGCCACGGCGAGATCGCTGAACGAGAAGACTTGCAGGGGCGCCCGTTCCAGCGCGAACGGCTCGCCTCGATCCACGAATTCGGCCCGGCCACTCTCCTGAACGAGGAACTGGCCCATGGCGCGCCCGTCCTGAAGCGTGATGCGCATGCCGCGGCCGTACGACTCGCCCATCCGAAAGGTGGCGGTTGCCGACTCGTCGGCGTGGCGCACCTCGCCCTCCATGAGGGGTTGCGCCTCAGTCGGGTGGCTCTCGTCGTAGAACCATCCCGTCAGTCCGCCGCCTGCGGCTTTGAGAAACAGCGAGGTGAGGCCGCCGCCCGTCCAATAGCCTGAGATCTGTTCATCCCAGGCCTTCGCCGAGGGCGACTGGCCAACCTGCTTCCGAAGCACGACGTCGTCAACATATGCCGATGTCCGCTCGTCGGACGCCCCCCTGCCGCCCCGAGTCGAAGACGCCTCTTCGGAAGGAGCCGGCATCTCAACGGTGATCGTGTGGTCGCCCGCGGAGAACTCGTAGGAGCCGAGCCACTTGAGCTTCCGCGGCTCGGGGATGCCGCTATCGCAGAGGCCCAGCGTCAGGAAGCCCACGTGTACGCCATCGATGTAGGCACGGGCTTCGGCGTCCTCGTCGGTTTCGGCCACGACGGCCCCGAGTTCGTAGAGGCCCGGCTCGATCGCGGGCAACTGGAATGTAAACCGGGCCTGTTCCGTGCTCCGGTTCTTCTTGAATCGGAGCATGCCGTCCAGCATGTCCCAGCCGTACTGCCCCTTCTTCGCATGGCGCGCGAAGGATCCCCCCGTCATCTCGACTAGGGGCAGGCTGTCCAGAGCGATCACGTCGAACTCCTGCCGCTCGATGTGGAACGGCGATGTGCCAACCGGTTCGGTATTTCCCCCTGGAAGGTATGCCCCTTCTGCGACATCTCTGCCGGGGACGAAGTGGAGGGATATGGCCATTCGTGCACTTTCGGCCCGTGCGCCTCGCTTCGCGACAAGCCGGCCTTTTCCGGTGATTTCGACGTCCACGCTGCCGTCGACGTCGCGCGCCGTCTTCCCCGCCGTAAGGAACAGGAAGTCGGTCTGGTTGGCCAGGATGCACCAGCCGTTCGCCGCCGCGTCCAGGTAGAGGCAGTCGAAGGGCCCGCCCCGCCAGTAACCGGCCGGACTGGCCTTCCCGGCGGCTGCGGCGCCTGCCAGGGCGGGTGGGGCGGCCACCTGGGGTGCATTCCGGGTTGGGGCCTTCGCGCCCTCTGGTTCGCCGGGCCTCATCAACCTCGCGGCAAAGGGCAGGCACACGACGCCGATCAGACACACCAACGCCACCACCGCCCCGGCGGCGATCAGCCGTCGTCCCGTGCCGGGCCCGGGTTCGACACGGATCTCCGTGGTGGCCTGTTCGGCCGCGGCGCGTTCCGCCTCGGCCCGTTCACACTTCTGCACCGCGGCGATGAACTCGCCGGCCGTGGCGAACCGCCGCTCTGCGGGCACGAGCGATTTGGCGAACACCTGATCGAGCGATTCGGGCAGATCCGCACGAAGCTCGCGAACGCTGCGGTGGCCGGCGGGCGACTGGCCCGTCAGCATCTCGAACAGCATGAAGCCGAGGGCCCAGATGTCCGCAGCCGGGCCCGGCTCCGCGCCGGGCTCGCGGCACTCGGGCGCCCGGTAGTGGCGGCCGTCCCTGGTTGTGGCTGAGACGGGGGCCGTCATGCCGAAATCCATGAGCTTGGGCACGCCGTCGTCGCCGAGCTCGATGTTGGATGGCGACAGGGCGCCGTGGCCAGCCACCGAATGGGCGTAGGTGAGGGCCTCGCACACGCCGGACAAGAGCCGGACGCTCTCCGCGAGGGGCAGGGGGCCGTTGGCGGCGAGATGGGTGCGGAGCGTCCGCCCCAGGAGCGGCTCCATTGAGCAGAGGAGCGCGTTCCCTTCCTGGACGAGATCGTACACACTGACAATGCCGGGATGCTGGAACCCTCGGGCCTGGTTGAACTCGCGCACAAACCGCTGATAGACGGCGGG
>JAFGTL010000250.1 GCA_016934125.1 Candidatus Hydrogenedentota bacterium | reverse complement strand
CGGGGAGGATGGGGCCTTGCACAAAACCCCTTCTATTATATAGCTCACGGTTGTTTACCCCCCCGCGCGAGGTAACTCGTTGCTATGCCGGAGGATGGGGGCGCAGAAAGGCGATCAGAGGGGGGCCGGAGGCAGGAAGGACCACGGATTGCGTGGGTCGGGGGAAAGAGGAAGGCGGAGAGAGAAACGCGGAGGCGCGGAGGACGCAGAGCCGCGCAGAGCGTGCGCGAAGCCGCGCAGAGCGTGCGCGAAGCCGCGCAGAGCGTGCCCGAAGCCGCGCAGAGCGTGCGCGAAGCCGCGCAGAGCGTGCCCGAAGCCGCGCAGAGCGTGCCCGAAGCCGCGCGGAGCGTGCCCGAAGCCGCGCAGAGCGTGCCCGAAGCCGCGCAGAGCGGAACACCGGACACGGAGCGGGGGCAAGAGGGAAGATGAACCACAGATGGACACGAATGGACGCGAATCGGATGGAGGACGAGACAGGCAGAGGGCGCGGCGGCTGGACGGGGGTGCCGGAGATGCCGGCTGAACGAGGCGGGGGAAGGAAGGGAAGCCTCAACCACAGATGGACACAGATGGGAACCGTTCTGGGAGAAGGCAGACGCGGAGGACGGGGCGTGTAGGGGGTGGAGTCACCCGAATCTGGGGACAGCCCGCCCGGCCCGCGTCAAGGGGTTTGTGTAGAAGAGCCCTGCGGACGCGCCTTCGCTTGGGATAGTGGCGCTTTTCCCGCTTTTCGGTCTTGCTCCGGGAGTCCGACAACGGCTCCGTCTGCTCACGCTTCCAGTGCGACTGCCCTGTTCGAACTTGACGGCTACGCTCCCGAATGGGTTACCCTCTTCCCATGGCAGAATGGGGAGGCGCGGGACTCGGGCCTGTGCGGAACGCAGGAGGCAACCATGAAGCACCGAATCGCGTGGAGTATCGTGTTGTTCGCGGCCTGTGGCCAAGTGTGCGGCTTGGCTGCTGCGGCTGAACCGTTGACGCGGGGGGAGGCCGAAGCGGCGCTGCACAAGGCGGCGGCCTTCTTCATCGACGAGGTGTCGCCCCACGGCGGCTACGTCTGGGCCTACAGCGCCAACCTCGACCGCCGCGAAGGGGAAGGCAAGGCGACGGCGTCCATGGCGTGGGTGCAGCCGCCCGGGACGCCGAGCGTGGGCCGCGCCTTCCTCACCGCGTGCGAGGCCACGGGCGACACGTACTACCTGGACGCGGCCCGCCGCACGGCGTACGCCCTCGTCCAGGGGCAACTCCGTTCGGGCGGATGGGACTACCGGATCGAGTTCGATCCCGACAAACGCGGCAAGTACGCCTACCGCGTCGAACCGTCGGGCTCAGAGGGATCCAACGTCAGCACGCTGGACGACGACACGACGCAGGCCGCCCTCCGCTATCTGATGCAGGCGGATCGGGCCCTCGACTTCAAGGACGAGGCCATTCACGAGGCCGTGTTGTACGGGCTCGATTGCCTGCTCAAGGCCCAGTACCCCATCGGCGCCTGGCCCCAGCGCTATGCGAGCTTCCCGGATCCCGAGAAGTGGCCCGTTCTGCGCGCGTCGTATCCAGACTCGTGGTCGCGCGAGTACGAGGGCATCTCCTACGCGGCGTACTACACCTTCAACGACAACACCATCGCCGACACGATCCGAACCATGTTCGAGGCCGGCGACACGTACGAAGACGATCGATACCGCGCGGCGGCCAGGAAAGCGGGCGATTTCATCCTGCTCGCGCAGATGCCCGATCCGCAGCCCGCCTGGGCCCAGCAGTACGATGCCGGCATGCACCCGGCCTGGGCGCGGAAGTTCGAGCCGCCGGCCGTGACCGGCGGCGAGTCGCAGGGCGTGATGCGGGTTCTGCTGTCGCTCTATCGCGAAACCGGTGACGCGAAGTACCTGGAACCCATTCCCCGGGCCATCGCGTATCTGCGGGCATCCCAGTTGCCCAATGGGCGGCTGGCCCGGTTCTATGAGCTTCAGACGAACACGCCCCTGTACTTCACGAAGGACTACACGTTGACGTACAGCAGCGATGACATGCCCACCCATTACTCCTTCATCGTGGGTTCGAATCTCGACGCCATCGAGGCGGAGTACAAGGCGGTGCAGGCGCTGGATCCGTCCAAGTTGAAGCCGTCCGCTCCGCGCACCCCGAAGATGTCCCAGGACGTGCGAGACCGCGCGCGGGCCGCCGTCGACGCGATGGATGAACGGGGCGCCTGGGTGCAGGACGGGCGGCTCCGCTACCACGGCGCCGACGATCCCACGTCCCGGGTGATCGAATCGGCCACGTTCATCCGGAACGTGGCCGCGCTGAGCGCGTTCATCGCCGCGGCCGACTGAGCCGGGCACAATCGAAGCGTCAAGGAACGGAAAGGCGTGCCACCCGTGGAGGGAGCCCATCCATGTCGGCTCCATTGAAGCCTATTGCACTGATTCTGTGTGCGGGCGCCGCTGCCCTCGCCGCGGAGTCGCCCCTGGCGCCGTGGGATACTGCCCTGCCGAGGCACGGGGATCCCCGAGGCGAGACGGCGGTGGAGGTGACGTTCGCTGGGCCCGTGGCGGGCGCACCGCTCACCTTCGGGATCCCACTGGGCCAGGCGCCCACGGCCGAAGGCGTGACGATCCTCGACGAATCCGGGCACTTGCCGGCTTCGGATCGAGCAGCCCTCGGGAATTGGGACACCCAGCCGGCCCGGTGGACGCTCGTGTCCTGCGTCCTGGATGCCGGCGAGAACGGATGGACAACGGATGAGGAGCAGGACTATGGGCGCGATGCGATGGTTGGCCCCGATTTGCGTGTGTTTCGTGGCGGGTGTGGCGGGCGCCGGGGAGGGCGCGCCGCCAACGGAGCCGCCGCCCGTGCCCGCGTCCAACGAGGATGAGGCGGGCGCCCAGCCCGGAACGCGCCCCTACGAGATGGACTGGGCCGGCCGCACGGAACCGGCCCATCCCCAGTTGATCGACTTTGAGGATCTCACGGGCTGGCGCGTGCGCAGCCGCGACGGGGCCGAGGCCCGCCTGTATCGATCCCGGCAGGAACGCCTGTTCGGCGAGTATACCGGGAAGGCCGTCTACTCCGGCAAGAACGCCCGCAGCGCCTTCGTCATCGAGCCGCCGCAGCCCGTTCCCATTCCCGGCGAGTTCACGGGCGTGAATCTGTGGGTGCGCGGCAACAACTGGGGCTGGGTGAATCCGCCGGCCACGGCCCGGGTGGGCGTTCGCGTGCTGGTGCGCGACGCGAAAGACGAGGAATACCGGATCCACCTGGGTGCCGTTGATTTCGACTACTGGTTTCTTCTGCACAAGACGTGCGTGAGTCCGGCTGACGGCTCGCCCCTCTATGAGAAATGCGACAGCGCTTACGACGACGCCATCGACTTCCCCGCCCGCTTCATCGGCATCGAGGTGAGCGGATGCTCGGATGACAAGGCCGCCCGGCTCCATTTCGACGCCCTCTGCTTCTACGAGATGGCCTATCCCCCACTCGAATTCGAGCCCGTCCCCTCGCACCTGCCTTGGCCCGTCACCGAAGACACCATCCTCCCCTCCTGTGCCGCCGACGTGACGTGGGAGCAGCACGCGGAGGGCGCCCGCACTGTCTGGACGGCCTCGAAGCCGGGTTCGGATGAGGCCGTTCTCGCGTACGCCTACGAGCCGGGCGATGGGAGCCTGAGCGGATTGACGGCCCGGGCCGGGGGCCAGACGTTTCATCCCTGCTGGAAAGGGGGGATCGAGTTCGAGGTGAACGGACAACGGCTTCGGCCCGGCGATGCCGGCGTGAGCGCCCGGCTCGCCGCGGACGACTGGTGGGAACTTGCCGCCGGCGACGCCGTCGTCCGGTATCGATACGAGTTTGCCGTCAAGGGCAACTCGCTCATCGTCGACGTGGCCGCGGAGGGGGCCGGCGCGACGCGGTTCGACATCGGCCTCGCCAAAGGACTCCACGAGCCGAAGTCCGTCTTCTTCCCCTACCTCACGTACGGCGACGACTGGCCCAAGGTGGTGTGCTCGGACGGCCCGGCCGGCCCCATCTTCCTCCTGTCCGTGCTCGATTGGCACCACTCCGACGCGTCCGCCCTGTATGGCGGCCCCTACCTCCACGAAGACGGCGCCCTCGGTTATGCGGGCGGCGCCCTGTACAAACCCAAGACGGACGGATTGCGCAACCCCCTGCGCGAACGGCTCTTCATCACCGTGAGCCGCGACGTCCACGAAGTGCTGCCCAACATCCCCAATCCGCCTTGCGACACGGGCGAGATGGCCCGCACCTGCCTGTGGCGCAACATCGGCGGCGCGTTTCAGAACGACATGTTGTCCAAATACAAGGCGTACGGCATCGATCACTTCATCGCCTGCCATCACGAGGTGGGCTGGCGCGAGGGCGGTGAGAGTTTCACGCTGCGCGATCGCCCCGCCCCGAGCATCGGCGACGAGCGGCTGGCCGAGTACAGCGCCTTCGTGCGCGGGCTCGGCTACCGCTTCGGCACCTACACGAACTACGTCGATTTCGCTCCCGTGAACGCCAATTGGAGTGAGGACGCCGTGTGTCTCAACCCGGACGGCACCTGGCAGCGGGCCTGGCCCCGGTGCTATGCGCTGAAGCCGCTGCGCGCCGCCGAGAAGGAAGCCGTCTACGCGCCCCGCATTCACGAGCGCTACGGCACCACGGCCCAGTATTGCGACGTCCACACCGCGTATACGCCGTGGGGGCGCACCGACTACGACGCGCGCACGCCCGGGGCCGGCATGTTCCGCACGCAGTTCAACGCCTTCGCGCGTCTCCTGTGGAACGAGAGCCTGTGCCACCACGGCCCGGTGTTCAGCGAGGGCAACTATCATTGGTTCTACGCGGGCATCGTGGACGGCAACTACGCCACCATCGTGCCTTACGGCCGGGGCTGGCAGTTCCCGCCGCTCGTGGATTTCGATCTGCTCAAGATGCACCCCAAGATGACGGATTTCGGCATGGGCATGCCGCTGATGTACTACGGCCGGCACGGCGGCTGGCAGGTGGATCGCACGCGTCTGTCGCCCTATCTCGATCGGTTCTGCACCGCGACCGTGGCCTTCGGCCACATCGGGTTCCTGGCGACGGAATGGGGGTTCGACGGGACGTTGAAGTGCTACTACCTCCTCCAGGCGCTCCAACAGCGCTATGCGATGGTGCCCGTCGCCGAGATCGCCTATTTCGACGGCACCGGGCTGGTGGACACATCCGCGGCCATCGCCACCGACGCGTACAGGCGCCAGCAAGTCTACGCGCGGTATGAGAACGGGCTCGAAACGTGGTGCAATTTGAGTTTCGAGTTGGATTGGCCCGTCACGATCGACAACGATCGCTTCGTCATCCCGCCCGGCGGCTTCGTGGCCCGCCGCCCGAACGATATCCTCGTGTATTCGGCCTTGTATAACGGGCTCCACCACGACTTGGCCCTGTGCGAGGACTACGTCTATCTCGACACGCGCGGCGGCCTCGTGCGTATGGCGTCCATGCCGCGTATGCTGGCGTCCGCGACGGGGCTCCCCCACTCGCCGATCACGGCGCGCGGCACGGTTGCGGTGAAACGGGACGGCCCCAACGCCTGGTGGATCATCCCCGCCACGGAATGCGGCGCCGTGAGCATCGAGGCGGAATGGCTTGGGGGCGACGCGGCCGCGGGCTACTCGGCGCAGGCCTGCGGCCTTGACGGCCGGCCCGTGGCCGACGCCGAGGTGCGCGTGGGCGATCGAGACGTCACCGTCATGCCCGTATCCGACGCGGCCGCAATCAAGTACCGCCTCGAACGCCGCCCGGAGGCCCGTACGCAATGGCACTTCGGCCTGCCGCGCCGGGAGGGCCTGATCGGCGATTCCACCGAGGTGAACGTCGCCCTGCGCCGGCCGCAGGGCGAAGACGCCGCCGCACCGGAGGTGGTGTGCACGTACGTGGCGCCCGACGGCGCCGAAACCGGACAGGGCCGCGCGGCGCTGGTTCGCAGGGCGACGGGCGCGCCATCCGTGGAGGCGGCTGTCTCCCTGCGCGTGCCCGCCGACGCCGAGCCCTACGGGCGCTGCTGGTATCGGTTCCAGGCCATGGGCCCGGACGGGCCGGTGGGCGACGCGGGCTGGATGGATCTGACGGCCGTGCCTCCCTTCGATCTGGCCTTCCTCCGCTGCGAAGAGTACGGCCGGCCCGGCTCGGCCTACCCCCTGCACGCGGAGGTGTGCAGCCACCTGCCCGGGCCCGTTGAGGCGAACGTCGCCCTCGAAGCCCCGGAGTTGGCCGGACAGCCCTTCGCCCGGGCGGTTCGCCTCGAGCCGGGCGTGCCCGCGGCCCTCGCGTGGGAGGTGCCGCTCGGGCACATGCCGGCCGTGTCCTCCCTCGTCCTGCGGGCGGAACACGAAGGCCATCGCACCGAGTTGCAGCGCTACCTGTGCACACGGCTCACAGAATGGGTGGTCGCCGACCTTACCAAGCTCCCCATGACGCCCGGCCAGTGCATGCGCGGACAGGACGAGCAGCCCTACGATCACGAAGGCACCGCGGCGGCGGTGGATGTCTCGCAGGAAAGCCTGGAGGGCGAGCAGCTTGACACGATCTTCATGCATCCGCCGTACAAGGGCGGCGTGGGCTATGCCTTCGCGTCGTTTCCGCTTGGATTGCCCGACGGACACCCGCGATTGGAGTTCGCCCTCGGCTTCCGGAACGGCTCAAGTACACAGGACGGATGTGCCTTCGCGGTACAGGTGATCGACGGCGACACGGTGACGGAGGTGTTCCGCGAGCAGTACGCCACCTTGAACGCCTGGCTGCGCCGCACGGCCGATCTGGCGCCCTTCGCGGGACGCACCGTTACGATCAAGCTCATCACAGACGTCGGCCCGGCCGACAACTCGTATTCGGACTGGGCCTTGTGGGGCGCCCCTCGCGTCGTCATGGACGGGGACGTGCTCGACGTGGAGATCTCCGAGGAGCGGCCGCCCGCACAGTTCGGAGCGGCGCCTGCGCCGCTGGCCGGCCTGACTGCCGGGGATCTCCGCCGCATTGCGTCCGCCGAGCTGCGCCTCGATACGTCCGGCGTGAACGGCGGGGCGTATGCGTCCTTCGTGTACGTCAACGGAATCGAGATCGGCGCAGTGCCGCCCGCCGGTTCCGATACGTCGTGGGGGGAAGGGGCGGTGCCGCTCACACAGGAGGCCCTCGCCTCCCTCGGGCCGCGCAACACCGTTGTCATCAAGAACCCCGGGGGCGACTACATGAAGGTGCGCAACCTGTGCCTCCACTTCGTGCTCGATGACGGCCGCCGGGGTTCGTCGTGGGTGGGGCTCGGCCCGTTTTGCAGCGCGGCCGGCTGGAAGTTCGCCGAGGGCACCGCCGTGCCCGTCGGGCAGGATCTGCCCGCGGTCAGACTCGACATCGACGTGGAATAGGACGGCTTTGGAGGCGCCGGGCGCCCGGCGCACGATGCCAGAACGTCTGGTAGCGAAGGGCGGCGCGTCCGAAGTCTATGCCGGTGTGCGGGTTCCGCTCGGCCACATGGCCACCCGCCGGGTGAGCATTGCGTAAGCACAAATAGCGTGGCCGAGCTTGCCTTGCGCGCCGCACCCGAAGTTACGAGACGATTCAGGATCATGAAGAGGGCTCGATCGATGCCGTTACGCCCGCTGCAGAAGTACCTCGAACGGATCCCGCCCATCGACGAGATCCCGTTGGACTGGGATGCCACCGGATACACATCGGACGCCTTCAACCGGCACGTGCAGAGCGATGCGTTCTCGGGCTGGGAGGGCGACGAGGCCACGGAGCGCGAGGCCGCCGTCATCGCGGACGTGCTTCGGGCACAGCCGGGCGACTGCCTGCTCGATGTGGCCTGCGGCTACGGCCGGCATGCCGAGGTGCTGGCCGCCGGCCACGGGCTCCGCGTCACCGGCCTGGACGTGTCGCCCGGCCTCATCGCCGTGGCCAAGCGCCGGGCCCAGGAGCGCGCCCTCGCCATCGCATACGAGGCGGGCAATGCGCGGGATCTGTCGTGGATCGGCCGGTTTCACCATGCGCTCATCGCGTTCAACTCGTTTTCGCTGTTCTCGCCCGCCGACGCGCCCGAGGTGCTGCGCCGCATCAACGGGGCACTGCGCAGGGATGGGCGTTTCTTCCTCGATCTCGACAACAAGCCCTATGCCTGCCGGTATGGAACCTCCGCGAGGAACTGGCACATCGCCGGCGACGCGCTCACGCTGCAGGAGGTGTACTTCCATGCGGACTGCTCGGTGGAGGTGAACCGCGATGTGACGCTGCACGCCCAATCGGGCGGGATCGACGAGCTCGTCCTCTTCAAGCGACTCTACTCGCGCCGGGAGATCGTCCGCCTCCTCGAGCAATGCCGGTTCCGTGTCGATGACGTCTACGGCGGATGGGATCTCCGCCCGTTCGCTGAGGATGCCCCGAAGCTCATCCTGGGGTGCACCAAGCACGCCGCATCCGGCTGACGCCCGACTCCCGCGCGTGCCGGCCCGTCACCCGTCCAACTTGCGCAGGATGTCCCAGTACGCGCCCCGGGCGCCCGAGCGGATGGCTTGGGACAGGGCCGAGTTGTCGTTGTAGTTGTAGTTGCGATCCGCCTCATCCGGGTTGGCCGCGAGAAACCGCGGATCGTCCCCCGCGAGCGCCCACACCAGCCGGTGGATATCCTCGCCCACGGCCCCGTCCACGTAGAACACGGGCCGCAGCAAGTCCTCGTTGCCCGTCACGGTGCCGTACAGGTTGGGGTTGCCGGCGATTGGCCCCTGGGCGCGAATGGACGCGGCAAGCGGGGTGCCGGGATAGACGCGAACGCCGCACGACAGGCCCACTCGATCCACCGGGAGGCCGCGGATCGACTCGATGGCGCGCGCAATGCTGTCGGGCGTCTCCCCCGGGCTGCCAAACAGGAGGTCGAACATCACGGCCAGGCCGGCATCGCGGCAGGCCTCGGCCGTCCGGCGGTTGTCGTCGGCCCGGTGGCTGCGCCCGAGCCGTTCCAGCATGGCCGCGTCGGCGTGATCGACGCCGAAATTGATGCCCACGCACCCCGCGCCGGCCATGGCCCGGGCGAGATCGCCGTCAAAGGGCGTCGGGCTGGCATACGCGTACCACCGCATCGAGCCGGCCACGCCGCTTCGCACCAGGGCCTCGCATACGGCGTGGGCGTGGGCGGGCGGCAGGTTGAACTCGCTGTCGCACAGATGCACCGCGTCGATGCCGAGGTCGAGCAGGGCTCTGAACTCCGCGGCCACGTCCTCCGGCGGCCGCACGCGCATCGTTCTCCCTTTGGACACGGGATCGACACAGTACACGCAGGGACGGTCGCAGCCGCGCTTGGTTTCGATTCCGGCCTGGCCGCCCTCGTCGAAGTAGCGGGCATTGTCGGCGAACCGGCGGGCCGACGGCGCCAAGGCGGCAAGGTTACAGGGCACGGGCGGGACACACACGATCCCGTTGTCGCGGCTGCGGAACACGGCACCCGGCACCTCGTGCGGCTCGCCGCCTGCGGCCAGGCAAGCGAGCAGATCGGGGAACGCGCGTTCCCCTTCGCCCGCAATGCCGTAGTGGGCGCCGGTGTACTCGAGGATCGGGCCCGGGGCGATCGAAAACCCGACGCCGCCCAGCACCACCGGCGCGTCCGATAGCGCCGTGGCCCGGCGGATCACGTCGGCGGTCTGTTCGAGCACGAAATCCTGGCTCGCGAAGTAGGCGTCATCCAGATTCCGGATGGTAATCCCGACGGCGGCGGGCTGCGCATCATGGATGGCGCGGGCAAGTGTGCTCTGCCAGTCGTCGGCGAAGGTGAGGTCGCAGAGCACGGGTTCATAGCCGCTGGCCGTGAGGGCCGCGGCCAGGTAATCGAGGGCCACCGGCCCGATGGGCGGACGCATCCGGTTCGGATTCACCAGCAGTACCGTGTCATGTGCCATCGCGACAATGCTCCCGCTTCGGACTCCCGATCCGCGCACTACTCCGGGCCGGGGGCGTCTGATTCGCCGCAGGGGCCCGCGTACAGCGCGGGATACTCCGTTCGAACCCACTCCGGGAAGGGCAACCGGCTCCCCTCATACAAGTCGAGCACCCGGCCGATGGGCGCATCATTGAAGAACGGCCCGAATTCCTCCCGTGCGGCGTCGACGTCGCCGCCCGCTATCAGCACGTAAGCGGCCGAGGCTACGCCCGCCCGGTGGGTGCCCCCCTGGCAATGCACCAGGATCGGCCGATCCGCCTGCTCAACCAGCGCGACGAAGCGGGCCAGGGAATCCGGTTCCGGCAGCCGTCTCATCGTCCAGTCGAGGTCGAAGTGGGCCACCGCCAGTGCGTCGCACGCGGCCCGTTCCTCCTGGTACCACTGCTCGTCCGGGTTGGCTCCGCGCAGGTTGATCACCGTCCGGATACCGCGATGCCGGATGACCTTCTGGAGGCGATCACCGGGCATTTGCGCCGAGCGGTAGAACTGCCCCTCGTCGACGGTGCGCAGGTGGTGCGCCACGGATGCACAGCCGCTGGAGGCAATAATCAGCCCCAGCAGCCCGGCAGCCCGCAGAATGCGCCGCCGGACGGCCTTCGGACTCGGGGCATGGTGCGGATCAGGCGGCGCCATGGGACATCCCTCCTCGGCAGTTCGCGCGCCGGGCAGCGTTTCCGGACTCCGGCGTAATCTACCCGTTCCGGCCCCGCCGTTTCCAGTTTCGCGCGGGCGCCGGGCGTCCTGCCGTCCAGGGCCAGGAGCGGCGGCGCGAGGCGCCGGAGGGCGGATCAATCAGTGCTATTTCCGGTTACAGCCAACGGCATTTCGCCAACGTTTCAAACCATTTATGGACCGGCCAAACCGTCTATTGACATTATTGACTGCGATATGTATACTCTTGTCAGAAAGTACGCAAACTTGACGGATCGAAGGACCCGGTCGGAGGGATATATCTTTGCCATCAGGGGGGAATTATGACGGCAAATGGTAGTCAAAAGGCCCTGGCCGATGCCCTCGTTGCGCTGTTCGCCTCCAAGGCCCGCGCCAAAGTCATCGGCCTTTTCATGGTCGACCCCTGCCGCGCGTACTACCAGCGCCAGATCGAGGCCGTCACCGGCCTGGCCATACGCGCCGTCCAGCGGGAACTCGAGCGCCTGACGTCCATCGCCCTGTTGTACCGCCGTGCCGAGGGCAACCGAACCTACTACCAGGTCGACATGCAATTCCCGCTGTTCGCCGAATTGCGCAGCATGGTGCTCAAGACCGCCGAACCCTACGATCGACTCCGTGGGACGCTGTCGATGGATGAGGCGGTGCGTCTCGCGTTTGTGGCCGACACGAATGATCGGGTGCTGGTGGTGACGGCGGGCGGCAGACGCCCCGCGTTCACGGCCCCGGGCCCGTTCGCCGTCGAGGTGATGACGAGTGAAGCGTTTGAAGAAGCTGTTTCCAGCCGGTCGCCATCCCTGGAACCGTATCTTGTCCGGGGCCTCGATCTCCTTGGCCGTCGGGAAGACGTCATCTGGCGCCGCATCGAAGCGGCCGGCTATACCGTTGAAAAAGGAAAGGGCGTAGCGTAAATGTGTGCATCCCACGACATCCAACGGCTCTGTGAATCGTGGTGGAACAAACTGGCCGAGGCCTCCCGCGAGGAACACCGGCGGTTCGCGGTGCAGTTCCTGGCGTTGCACGGGTGGGACTCGCCCGTCGCCGTGGAAACCCGGGCCGTCTCGGCCCAGCCCGGCACGCTGTCCTACCTCGTGCGCGAGGGCGCCCGGCCGCCCTTCGCCGCGCACTTCGTGCCGGCGGGCCTGCTTGAACCGGCCCGCACGGTGGTCGAGCGCGGGCTCGATTTCTGTCCTGCCACGCGCATCCTCGTGGCGGCGACCCGCGCCCTCGATGTCCACTACGCCTTCATCACCGATCTGTTCCGCTCGTACTTGTACGACGCGCGCACCGGCGAACTCCTCCTGCATGCGGATACGCCGGCCGAATACGTGGCCGAGTTCGGCGACCGGCTTCACGAGGAGCAGGTGGCCGGGGGGGCGCTGCACGAGGCCCGGCGTCAGCCCCGCAGCTACGCGGCGCGCCAGCTTCGCGAGTGGATGCAGCGCTGGTGCGAAACCCTGCAAGTGGATTGGCGCGCCCCTGAGGAGACGGCCTGGCTCGCCATGGACCGCCTGGTCGTGCTCCGCTACCTCGTCGAGCACGACATCCTCCGCCGGCCCGGATGGCGCTTGGCGAAGCAGTTCGCCGAGGTGCTCGCCCTGGCCTCGAGTGCCAGCCCGGACGGCGCGGGCAAGGCGCTCGTCAGCCTGTTCCAGGACATCGCCCGCGCCTGGAACGCCGAGTTGTTCGCCCCGCAGCCGCCACTCGAAGCGATTCTCGAGCAGGATCGGGTGGCCGCGCCGCTGCTGCGCGAGTTCGTGTTGCTTTCCCGGAGCAAGTTCAACGTGGCCACGGTGCTCGAGAGTTTCAACTACGGCGACGCCTCCGAGAAGGCGCGCGTGCGCATGATTCCGGAGGAGAATCCGGAACGCGTGACGATGCTCGCCAAGCAGACGCCCGGCACCATCGACGAGATGCAACTCGAACTCGACGTGTCCGATGAAGGCTACCGGGCCATCTTCCACTGGGTGGATCGGCTGACCGACCTCTATGGCAGGCTGGCAAACGAGTTCCAGGCCGCCCGGTATCCGCGCGACACCGGCGAGGGCGAGTTCGACCTCTTCGATTGGTCGGCCATCGAGACGGCCCGGCCCAACGCCCTCACCGATCCGTTCCAGCACGTGGTCGAGCACGGGTTGATCGTGTACTGCGCGACGCCGCGTCAGTTCCGCACCGCGCGCCTCATGCTCTACCTCCACCTCATCCGGCGGTATCAGGAAGCGAAGACCCGCCTCAGCTCGTTTCCCCGGATCGAGGCCATGCTGCAGCCCCGTCCCACGGTGCTCGAATCGGATCGCCGGCGCATCTACCAGGCCAACCGCGGCGACGAGTGGGAAGTCATCTGACGGCCCCGGCACGCTTCACCGAGGCCGCCAGGCCTTGCCGCCGTGGAGGTCACGCGGCGGACACGGCGTTCAGGTTCTCGCTCACCTGGGCCCAGTTCACCACGTTCCACCACTGGCTGATGTACCTGCCGCGGTCGTTCCGGTACGTGACGTAGTAGGCGTGTTCCCACACGTCGATGCCGAGGATCGGCACGGTGCCCCACGGCGATAGTTTGTGTTGGTTCTCGGCCTGAAGCACGAGCAGCCTGCCGTCCTCCGGCCGGTAATGGAGCAGCCCCCATCCGCTGCCTTCGACGCCGGCGGCGGCCGCGGAGAAGTGCGCCTTGAAGGCGTCGAAACTCCCGAAGTCCCGCCGGATCAGATCCGCCAGGTGCCCGTCGGGCTCACCGCCGCCCCCGGCGCCGGCCGGCGCCATCACCTTCCAGAACATGCTGTGCAGGAAATGGCCGCCGCCATTGAAGGCGGCCTTCCGCGACCAATGCTGCACCAGGGCGAAATCGTTCACCGCGCGCGCCTCGGCCAGCGCCGCCTCCGCGGCGTTCAACCCCTTGACGTATCCGGCGTGATGCTTGCCGTGATGTAACTGCATCGTCTCCTCGTCG
>JAFGTL010000249.1 GCA_016934125.1 Candidatus Hydrogenedentota bacterium | reverse complement strand
CTGAAGGCGGGCCGGTGGGATGGCCCGCAGCCTTGCTGCACGAACCCGGACGCGATCCGGATCATCACCGAGAGCGTGCTCGCGGAGTTGCGCGCCAACCCGGGCCGGCGCAACGTGAGCGTGAGCATCAACGACCACCACGACTACTGCGAATGCGAGCGGTGCGCCGCCCTCGACGAGAAGGAAGGCTCCCACGCCGCGTCTACCCTCTATCTCGTCAACGCCGTCGCCGATGCCGTCAAACAGGAATTCCCGGACACCTACGTGGGCACCCTCGCCTACATCTACACGCGCACACCGCCCAAGCACATGAAGCCACGGGATAACGTGCAGCTTCAGCTTTGCAGCATCGAATGCTGCGTCACCAAGCCGCTGGCCGACCGCCGGTGCAAGAAGAACCGGGCCTTCTGCCGCGATCTCCGCGACTGGGCCAAGGTGTCCGACAACATCTGGATCTGGAACTACAACACGAATTTCCACTACTACGATATGCCGTGTGCGAACCTGCGGGTGATCGGGCCGAACGTGCGGCTGTTCGCCGAGAACCACGTCAAAGGCGTGTTCATGCAGGCCAACGGGAACGGCTACTCGGGCGAATTGAGCGACCTGCGCAACTACGTCACTTCGCGCACCCTCTGGAGTCCCGCCCTCGACACCTGGGATCTCGTCGAGGAGTTCTGTCGGCTTCATTACGGCGCTGCCGCCGGCACCCTCCTCGAATACCTCGACTACATCCACGACGTGGCCGAGGCGTCGGGCTGCGAGCCGAACTGCTTCGGCAACCCCATCGAGTTCGGCATCACCAAAGAGGTGGCCGCGCGCATCTTCGAGTATTTCTCCAAGGCCCTCGCCGAGGCGGAGAACGACGCCGTGCGCGCCCGCGTCGAGAAGGCGTCCATCTGCGCCTACCGCGCCGTACTTCAACTCTGCGGCGACACGGTGGTCGACGGCAACCGCGTCCGGCTTGTGTATCCGGCGCCCTACGAAGGCGTGTTCGAGCGCTACAAGGAACTCTGCGCGACCTACGACATGCGCCGCCCCGCAGAACGCTACGGCCGCGATGACTTGATCAACATCCTCCAGCAACGCATGGACGGCCTCGATGTCCTGCCCATCGAGAACGATACCTGGGAGGCCATCTGCCTGCCCGATGCGAACGGGAAACTCCTGCGCCTCATGCACAAGCCGAGCGGCACCCTGTTCGGCGCGGGCGAAGCCGATCTGTTCACGGTGGACTATCAGTTCCCGGCCGCGGTGGCCAGCATCCGCTGCCAGCTCGAAGAGTGGGGCATCGTGGGCGTCGATCGCCAGGTGACGGGGTTCGAGGCGGAATCGGATGGCACATCGATCCGGCTCAAGAAGACGCTTGATGACGGCTCGGTGCTGGTGCGCACGATCGCATTGGATGGCGAACGGCTCGCATTCCGCACGCATCTCACGCACAACGGCCCGGAACCCAAGCGGTATCAAGTCATGTTCCACCCGGAGTGGTATCTGGGCACCCGCACGGACAGCGCCCGCGTCATCCGCGCCTATATCCTCGACAACGGGAAGTACCGCTGGTTCAACCAGGGCTGGGACAAAGGCGACGGGCCCGGGGAAGACCTTCTGCGCACGGCCACGGGCGGCAAGTTCGCCTTCTTCAACCGGGAACGCGGATACGGCATTCTCGAGACGTACGATCCCGCCCAGGGCGTGACACCCCGCCTGTGGTGGGGGCCGGACAACATGCACATCAACCTGGAAGTGTGGACGCCCGAGTTCACCCTCGAACCCGGCGGCGAATACACCTACGGCGTGACTTGCGAGTTTCTGGCCGCGCCGCCGAAATAGGGGAACCCGTGAACAGAAAGGGGCGCATCATGAATCGCAGGCAGTTTCTCGGGACGGCGGGGGCGTTGGGTGGATTGGCCGCGATGCAGGGTTGCGCGGGCGTGTCGGGCGTAGGCGGGGGGCGGCGGCGGGGCGCGGCGGGACGCCGGGCGCCGTACAAGCTTCTGTTCAACAATGACAGCACGAATGTGCTCAGTTGCGAGAGCCCGTATCACAAGCGGGGCGAGCCGTTCCGGCCCGAGATGCTCGAAGGGACGGTGGATGAGGTGGCGGGCGCGGACGTCCACCTCCTCATGCCCGGCATGGGCTGGGTGCCGTGGTGGCAGAGCGAGGTGCTGCCGATGGCGAAGCACCAGGAGTGGTTCCGGAAGCACTACGGTGTCGAGCCGGCCAACTCGTATCACGATTACGTGCTTGCCGGCGGCGACATGGTGAAGGTGTTCGTCGATCGATGCCGGGCGCGCGGCCAGGCGCCTTTTATCACGTTCCGGCTGAACGACGGCCATCACCTCGAGTTCGTCGATGAGCCCAAGCCGTTCAACGTGCAGTCCCTGTGCCAGTTCTACGTCGAGCATCCCGAATACCGCATCGGGCCGGACAAACGGGACTGGTGTCAGCACGTCCAGAACTGGGCCATCCCCGAGGTGCGGGACTACAAGTTCGCCTTCATCCAGGAACTGTGCGAGGACTACGATCTCGACGGGTTCGAGCTGGATTTCATGCGCCATTGCTCGTACTTCAACCTGGAGGAGACGACCGCCGAGGAGCGGGCCGCCGTCATGGTAGGGTTCGTGGGCCGCGTACGCGCCTTACTCGATCGCACCGCCAAACCCGGGCAGCACCGGTGGTTGAGCGCGCGCATTCCGTGCTGGATGGAGGCGCTCGAGCCTTTGGGCCTCGATCTTCCCGCCATGGTGGACGCCGGGCTCGAGATGGTGAACGTGTCGCCCTACTACTTCACGCGGCAGTATCACGATCTGGCCGGGATCCGCGCGCTCGTGCCCGAGGCCAGCCTCTACCTCGAGATGACGCAGGCCGCCTGCGTCGGGCCGACGGTGGGCAAGGGATACGACAACTTCTCGTTCCGGCGCAGCGCCGATCCGATGCTGTATACGACGGCGCACCTCGCCTACGAGGCCGGCGCAGACGGCATCAGCCTGTTCAACTTCGTCTACTACCGGGAACACGGCACGCCCAACCGCGGCCCGTTCAACGAGCCCCCGTTCTACACCTTCCCCCATCTCAAGGAGCCCGGCTGGCTCGCCAAACAGCCGCAGTGGTATTACCTCGGCCACGATTGGCAGAGCCCCCGCCAGTCGCGCCGCCAGCTCGAGAAGGTGCTGAAGCCGGGCGCGGCCCATACCTTCACCATGCACTGTGCGCCCGACGCGGGCCTCGATGACGGCGTGTTCCGCCTCTTCACGCTCGAGCCCTCGAGCGAATGCCGGTGGCGCGTGAGCGTCAACGGGGTGGAACTCGCCCCTACCGACTTCGTGATGAAACCCATCGATCACCCCTACGACGGCGGCATCGGCAAGCCGGATCAGTACGCCTGCTTCGCCTGCCCGCGCGCCGCCGTGCAGCCCGGCGATAACGCCATCCGCATCGAACTCGAACAAGGCGCCCCCGCCTCCATCGAGTACATCGATCTCGTATTGCCGCGGAAGGCGTGAGCCGGAAGAGGGCGAAGGCAGGGAACCGCGCTGGCCGCCACTGGCGAGCGTTCACTCCCGCTCGGCTTGCCGCGCGCGGTTTACTCCCGTCTCGCTTCGGCCTCTTTGCTCCGCCGGATGGTGTCAGCGATGCGCTGGAAGGTGGCCGTGGCGCGCACGTAGATCTGCTCGGCCCGTTCGGGATCCGGTTCGTTGGCGGCCCGGATCATATCGCGTTGCGCATCGGTGAGGAACGTGGCGGCGACGCGTTTGGCGTCTTCGACATTCACATCGGCCTGGGCGGCCTCGGCGATCTGCCGGGCCGCTTCGAGGGCGGCCAGGGCGCTGGCGCGACGCTTCTCGTCCTCCGCCTCGGCGGCCGCGGTGGCCGCGGCCTGCCTGTCGCGCTCGCGCTGTTCCGTGTTCTGGTAGCGCTCGCGGATCTCATCGGCCCGTTTCTGCACGTAGTTCTCGCCGCCGGCGGGCTCTGCTTCCTCTGCGCCGGCATCGGCGGGCGGAGGCGGTTGGGCGTCGGGCGCAGGCTCGACGGGGACAGGCCGGCCCCCTTCCGCAGGGCCGGCCTGCCCCTGTTCGACGACGCGGCGGGTGTGCCACAGCCCTGCCAGGGCAGCGAGCGCGATCAGGGCCACGAGCACGCCGGCCGCAGCCAGCGAAGGAACCACCCGTGTTGTCTTCTTCACACATGCGCCGTCGAGTTCGGCGCGCAACGCGGCCGCGGAGGCGGGCCGATCGGCCGCCTCGGGTTCGAGGCACCGCACGATCACGGCATCGAGCTTGCGCGGCACGGCCCGGTTGATCTGCGAGGCGGGCTTGATCGTGCCCACGGGAATCCGGCCCGTGAGCATTTCGTAGAGGATGACGCCCATCGAGTAGAGATCGGCGCGCGCATCGAGTTCTTTGAGGTGGACGGACTGTTCCGGCGCCTGGTAATAGGCCGTGCCGAGGGCCATGCTCGATTTCGTCATCCGGCCCGGCGACATGACTTTGGCGAGTCCGAAATCGAGCACTTTCACCGCGCCATCGGGGCGGATCATGATGTTCTGCGGCTTGAGATCGCGGTGAAT
>JAFGTL010000248.1 GCA_016934125.1 Candidatus Hydrogenedentota bacterium | reverse complement strand
TTCCGCACGCTTGGCGCGGATGGTGTGGCCGGCGTGCTGGCGAATCTCGGCTTCACCGTTCACGAACAGGCGTTCCCCGCCCTGCCGGGCTACGAGGGGTCTTACCTGCGTGGCGCCTGGACCCCGGAGGAATACCGGGCGCTGATTGACGCCTGCCACAGACGCGACATCCGCGTGACGCCCTATCTGAATGTCCACGGGTTCTATGTCGAGCTCTGCGCCGAGCACCCCGACTGGCCGCAGCGCCTGCCCCCAACGGGAGAAGGCGCCCCCGCCGTGCGCGGCAACGGCCGGTGGGCGCCGCCGTGCTACAACAGCTCGTGGCGCGACTTCGCGCTCGACGCCATCACGGCGATGGCGCGCGACTACGCAATAGACGGCATCTTCCTGGACGGCCCATCCTTCTATCCTCAGACCTGCTATTGTTCGACCTGCCGCGCCCGGTTCCGGAAGGCGACCGGTCACGACCTGCCGGCGTGGGGGGATCGCCAGGACTTGGCGTGGCCTCCCTTTCTCGCGTTCCGCAGCGAGACGCTCGCCGCGTTTCTGGCCGATGTCCGGCGGCGCCTGGACGAGGCGCGGCCGGGCGAGCATCTCGTGCTCTATATGAACAACACCAGCCTTGGGGCGACATGGTCCAGCGCCTGCCGAACACGGCTGCTCGCGCCGTATCTGGACATCCTCGGCAACGAGCGCGCCAACCTGTTCAGTGCGCCCCCGGCGCTCACGCCGCTGTGGCTGCCCGGTGTGTCGATGAAGATCCTCGAAACCCAGGCGAAGCCGCACGGACAGCCGACGGTTCAGTACTGCTGCTTCCGTCATCTGCCTTGGGACTACTATCCCCTGCATGAGGCGGAATACCGCTGCCACATCGCCGGTGTGCTGGCCAACGGCGGCCACCCGCAAGTGATGGGCGGATGGCGCTACCTCGACCCGACGCTGCAGAGGGTCGTGCGCGAGATGAGCGAGCTTCAATCCGTGCATCCGGGTGTGTTCTGCGGCAGCCAGTCGGCCGCCAATGTCGCGCTCCTCTGGCCGCAGCGCACGGCCGACTTCGGCGGCACACAGACACCGATGTTGGCGACGACACAGGCGCAGATCTACCCGCAACCTCCGGCCGGCGCGCCGCCTCCCTTCGTCTCCGGCGCAGCAGCGGTGCAGGACGAGTTCTACGGGTGGGCGGAAGTGCTGTTCCGCAGCGGCATCCCCTATGACGTCATCGACGAGGACCAGATCGAGTCCGGCGCGAAGGCATTGCATCGCTACGCCGCGCTCATCCTCCCCGCCGCTCAGTGCCTGCCCGACGCCGCTTGCGCAGCGATCGAGGAGTTCGTCCGGGGCGGTGGACATCTGGTGGTGACGGGGACAACGTCGCTCTGCAATGAATGGGATGCGAAGAGGCCGGACTTCGGCCTGGCAGATGTGTTCGGGGCGTCGTACGCGGGGCACCTGATCGGGCCGCTGCCGATCGACTATATCGAGGTCCGCCGCGACAGCAAGACATGCTCGCTTCCCGAAGCACAGATTCTGTCCGGCATCACGCACGACGCGATCCCCGCCCCGCCGGCGGCGGTGGGCGTCATCCCCCGCACGGCGTCCGTCCTCGCCGTGCACCTGCACAAACTGCTGACGCGGTACGAGCCGTTGACGCGCGATGAGAACCCACCCGCGGTGGTGCTGGCCAATCGCTGCGGCAACGGCACGTGCGCCTTCCTGGCAGGCATGTTCGGCGCGGCCTACTGGCAGCATCGCTTCCCCGACCACCGTCGTCTGCTCGGCAACGCCGTGCTCTGGCGCTGCACACCCCCCGTCGA
The DNA here is from genome assembly GCA_016934125.1 of Candidatus Hydrogenedentota bacterium. GTDB lineage: Bacteria > Hydrogenedentota > Hydrogenedentia > Hydrogenedentales > SLHB01 > JAFGTL01. The sequence goes on along the minus strand of JAFGTL010000248.1, from coordinate 1,102 downwards.
GCTGCTGCCGGGCGGCGACCCGTCGCACCCGCCGGAGACGGTGGAGGTGTCGTGGCGGCGCGCTGCGGATGGACGGTGGCTGCTCCATCTGGTCAACCATACGGGGGCGATGTCGCGCCCCATCGAGCGGACGCTGCCCGTGCACGGCCTGCGAATCTCGCTGCCGGCCCTGGCGAAGGCCGGGAACATCCACGCCACGTGCCTGCGTTCCGGCAGGAAAGTCGGCGTGGAACAGAAGCGCGGCGCCCCGCCTCTCGTGTCGATCTCGCGCCTGGAAGACTATGACGTAATCGTTTTTTCGGTCAAACCACTCAGACGGACCGGTGTAACCCGAGGAGGAAAACGGTGATGAAGAGACTGCGAATCGCGATTGCCGGAGCGGGAATTGGGCGAGGGCAATCCTGGCTGGGCAGCTTGAAGAAGCTGTCGGACCTGAGCGAGCTCTACGAGTTCTGCGCGTTCTGCGAGGTGATCGAGGAACGCGCGAAGGAGAACGCCGCGAAATGGGGCGTCAAGTACTACACCAACCTCAACGCCCTTCTCGACAAGGAGAGGCCGGACGTGTTCCTGTGCGCCATCGCCCCGGACAGCAACCCGATGGCCGTCGGCCTTGCGGTGAAGTACGGCGTGAATCTGATGATCGAGATCCCCATCGCCCCGACGCTGCCCATCGCCGATCACATGATCCGGACGACAAGCGAACGCGGCATCAAGTTCGAGGTGACCGAGCAGGTCTTCCTCTGGGCGCGCGAGCAGTTGAAGAAGAAGATCATCGACGCGGGCCTGATCGGGAAGATCACCCACGCGCGCCTCTGCTACACACACAAGGCGGAGTACCACGGGCTGAACGCCGTCCGGATGCTCCTCGGCAGCCAGGCCAAGCGCGTGTTGGGATACACGGGCAAGGTGGAGCTGCCGCCCTTCAAGAGCTATGAAGGGGACTGGGTGACGAGCGAGGTGTGGGACGCGGCGTTCATCGAGTTCGACGACGGTGTGGTCTGCCTGTTCGAGGGCCCGCCGCGCGGCCGCACGAGTCCACGCTGGGACCTGGAGGGTACGCTCGGACAGATCGCGGGCAATGACCTCTACATCGGCTCGCAGT
>JAFGTL010000247.1 GCA_016934125.1 Candidatus Hydrogenedentota bacterium | reverse complement strand
GGATACGCTCGTGCACGAGGGGTTCGACGAGTTCATTCCGGCGCTCGAGACGTTCACCGGCACGCGCCGGCCCGAGCGCGAGCCCGGGAAAGTGACCGACGCGGCCAAGGACTTCATCGAGCGCCACCGCGACGAGCGCTTCTTCCTATACCTTCACTATATGCAGCCCCACGATCCCTATTTCCCGCCGAGCCCGTACGCCAACGAGTTCACCGTGGATCCCGTCCGGGCCATCACGCCCGATGCCGAGTCGATCATGGCCGTGTCCGACCGCGACCGTCCGCTCAAGCCGGCCGCCCTCGATCAACTGCGCGCGCGGTATGACGAGAACCTGCTCAGCGTCGACGCGGAAGTGGGGCGCCTGTTCGATGCGCTGCGCGCTCTCGGTGTCGCCGACGACACCGTCGTGATCATCGCCGCCGACCACGGCGAGGCCTTCTTCGAGCACGGCCTGCTCTCGCACAACCTGTCCGTATACGACGAGATGACGCATATCCCCCTCGTGCTGCACGGCCCCGGCGTCCAAGCGGCGTTGGGCGCGCGCGTCGAACACGTGGTGAGCAACGTCCAGTTGTATCCCACCATTTGCGGGCTGTTCGGCGTTCAGCCGCCGCCGTCCGTGACGGCGCCCCCGCTGTTCGAGCCGGAGCCGGCGCCCGGCATCTGCGCCTACGCCCAGGCCGTGTTCCCCGAGACGCCCCAGGAGGCCTACTGGTGGCCGCGCCACAAACTCGTGCGCGATCGGTATACCGCCGCCATCGAGGTGTACGATCTCGAAACGGATCCGGGGGAACGCGTCAACCTGGCGGGGGTGTATCCGGTGCTGGCCGATTGGCTCGAGGCCGAGGCGGCGGCGTGGCGGGCGGGCCTCGATGCGGGCGCAATTCCCCCGCGCGACGACGTTGTGATCAGCCCGGCGCGCCGCGAGCAACTCGAGGCCCTCGGCTACCTCCACTGATTCGGGGCTCAGGCGAGGAGCCGGGCCACCTCATCGCGCTCGAACACGGGCAACTCGCGCCGGACACCGTCCTCGCCGGCCAGCAGGATGCCTTCGGACTCGGGCACGGCGCGCCCGATCCGCGTCGCGTCGATCCCCGCGTCCCCGAGGGCGTCCACCATGCCCGCCGCATCCGCCTCGGGCGCCGCGATGAGCAGGCAGCCCGATGCGAGCAGGCCGAGGGGATCCGCGCCGAGGGCCTCGCACATCTGCCGGGTTTCATCGAGCACGCGGATGGCGGTGGCGTCGATCTCGAGGCCGACACGGCCGGCCGTGGCGAGTTCGCGGAGGGCCGTCGCGATGCCGCCTTCGGTGGCGTCGTGCAACGCGTGCACCCCGCCGGCGGCACGTGCGATGCGCGCGTCGCGCACGACGTCGATGCCGGGCTCGTGGAGGCAGCGGGCCATGCGCTCGAGCGCCTCGCCGGGCACGCGCGCGGCCAGCCGCGCGCCGAGTTCCCGGGCCAGCACGGCCGTGCCCTCGATGGCGATGCCTTTGGTGGCGATGATCGCGTCGCCGGGGCGGATACCCCCCGGGACGATCAACTCGTCGCGGCCGCACTCGCCGAGCATGGTGGCCGACACGATGGGGCGGTCGAGGCCGCAGGTGATCTCGGTGTGGCCGCCGACGAGCGCGGCGCCCACGTGATCGCAGGCGGCGCGCATGTCGTCGAAGATGCGCCCGGCCAGGGCCTCGTCGCTCCCGTGTTCGGGCAGCAGCACCGTGGCCAGGAACCAGCGCGGTTCCGCGCCGAGGCAGGCCACATCGTTCGCGTTCACCACCACCGCATACCAGCCGATCTCGTCCGTGGCAAAGGTGATGGGATCGGTTGCGGCCACGAGGCAGCGATCGCCGAAGGCCACGGCCGTCGCGTCCGTGCCGATGCCGGGCGGGAGCAGAATGCGCTGGCCGGCGTTGTCGAGCCGGCCCAACAGGGCGGCCAACACGTCGGCGGGCAACTTGCCCGGTTCGTAACACGCGCCCATGGCCGATATGCCCCCTCCGGTTGCCGCGCTCAGGTTACGAGTCGATTATACCGCCGTTCCCGGGCCGAACCGCGCTAGAAGAACTGGGTTCGATCCTCGAGGAACCCCTTGTAGACGCGGTAGTAATCGGTTTCCTCGTAGGTGGTCTCGGCGATGGGGCTGTGGTCGAAGCTGAGGATCCGCGCGCCGGGGCACGCGAGCAGGATGGGCGAATGGCTCGCCACAATGAACTGGGCGTGGCCCGCGTCGGCCATCTCGCGGATAAGGCGCACGAGGGCCAGTTGCGTCTTGGGCGAGAGGGCCGTCTCGGGCTCGTCGAGCAAGTACAGGCCTCTGAGCTTGTAGCGGGCCGCGAAGTAGGCCATGAGGGATTGGCCGTGGGACTGGGTGACGAGCGACTTGCCGCCGAAGTACTTGAGCATGCCCGGATCGGCCGCGGCCCATTCGTCGAGGCTCTCGACGAAGTGCTGGAAGATGTCCGAAGCGAAGAACGAGCCCGGCACGGTGCCGTTCGCCCACTCCACCTTGATGTAGCGGTGGAGCTGCCGCTCGTAGGGGTTGTACTTGAACGGCGTGCGCTCGAGGCCGCGCCACATGTGGATGCCGCACGCATCGGCCAGCGCTTCGATGAGCGTCGATTTGCCCGCGCCGTTTTCGCCGACGAAGAACGTCACCGGCGTGTCGAAGGTCACGGCCGGGGTTTCGTGAAACACGGCCTGATTGAACGGATAGTGCTCCGCGGTCGGATACTTGTCGGGAAGAAACGTTACCTTTCGGATGTGCATTGTCGTCATACCTCCGGAAACCCCGGACTATACCACGCGCCGCCGCGATTACCCAAACACGGCGCGGCGCGTGGAGGCGAGGATCGGCCACGAGTGGACACACACGGGAGCCGGGCCGGGAGAAGACAAACGCGGAGAGCGCGGGGCCGCGCGGAGCGAGCGCGAAGCCGCGCGGAGCGGCCCTACGGGCCTCACAACAGAACAGCCCGTGGCGAAGGGCCCCGATCGGTGTTCATTCGCATCTATTCGTGGTTCAACCATTCCCGACGTTGACGCGGGGCGGCCTTGAAACCGACGCCGCGGGCCGGGAATACTTAGCCGAGACGGGCGCTCAGCACGAACACGACAGGAGTACGAACATGTCGCGTCATCTCGGAACAGAGGCGTGTGCCTGCGCACGCGGGGTTGCAGCGGTGGCGATGGCATCGCTTGCGATATCGGCCGCAGCCACGGCCGCGGGCCAGGAACTGCCCTATCGGATCGGCTCGTGGCCCGAGGCGGGCCATGGCAACCACCGGGCGGTCGTGCGCGTAGGCGAACCGGCCGACGCGGTGTGGGCCCACGTCCCCTGGCGGCGCCGGGATCCCGCCCCGGAGGAGAAGGCCATCCTCGTGGTCGATCTGGCCACGGGCGAGCGGATTCAGAACGCCGTGGCCGTCACGGTAACGCGCGAGTCCGGCGATCTCGTGTTCCAGCCCGCCACCGCGCCGGGCGACTATGGCGTCTACTACCTGGCGTACAACCCCGGCACGGGCCACTTCGACGATCCGGGCACGTATTTCTCACCCGGGGACACGGCCGATCCGGCGTGGCGCGCGAAGCATGCCCTCGGGCCGGACGCCCTCGCGTCTGCGGCGTGGCGCGCGCTCCCGAAGGCCGAGGCCGTCGCCATCGAGGCGCGCACCGAGTTCGATCGCTTCGACCCGATGGAGGTGATCGCCACGGAGGCCGAGACGGCCGCGCTGCTCGCGCAGTATCCCGGCCGCGACTACCTCCTGTTTCCCGAAGATCGCGATCACGCCGTGCGCATGGTGGACGATCTCCCGGCGCGCTGGATCGCGAGCGGCCCGGGCGACACGTTCGAGGGCACCGCGCAGCCCGGCGAGTTCTACGTGTTCCAGGTGGCCGTGTTCGCCGCGCGCAAGCCCATCGAGGACGTGGCCCTTGCCTATTCGCCGCTCACCTCGCCCGGCGGCCCGGCCATCGCGGCCGAATCCATCACCTGCTTCAACCTCGAGGGCACGGACTGGCTGGGCCGGCCCGTGGCCCCGCAGTTCCGCCTCGGCGCCGGCAAAGTGCGCGCGCTCTGGATCGGCGTGCCTGTCCCGGCCGATGCTGCGGGCGTGTACGATGGCACGGTGGCGGTGCGGCCGGCCGGCCTGGCGGAAACCGTGGTGCGCGTCCGGCTCCGCGTCGACGGCCCCGTGCTCGAAGACGGGGGCGACAGCGATCCGCACCGCCTATCTCGATTGCGGTGGCTCAACTCGACGCTCGGACTCGACGACGACGTGATCCCGCCGTACACGCCCCTCGAAGTCGACGGCAACGCGGTATCGTGTCTCGGCCGGAGGGTGTCGTTCGGGCCGGCGGGTTTGCCGGAGGGCATCGCGAGCAACGGCCGCGAGATCCTCGCGCGGCCCGTCGCGTTCGCCGTTACCGTGGACGGGAAGGAGGCGCCGTGGGCGGACGCCGGCACGCGCATCGCCAAGACTTCGCCCGGCGTTGTCGAGCGGGAAACCGGATGCCGCCATGGCGCCCTGACGGCATCGACGACGAGCAGGATCGAGTTCGACGGATGCCTCACTTACTGCACCGTGCTGAAGGCGGCCGAGGCCGTCGACGTCGATGAGATCGAGTTGACGGTGCCCATCCGCCGTGACGTGGCCGTCTACCTCATGGGCATGGGGCGGCGCGGCGGCTACCGGCCTGCGGAATGGCGCTGGAAGTGGGACATCGCGCGCGCGGACAACATGGTGTGGCTCGGCGACGCGGACGCGGGGCTGCAACTCAAGCTCACCGGGCCCGAGCACGTCTGGTTGCCCGTCGATCTCACGCCCACGGGTATCCCCGAGGCGTGGGGTAACGGCGGCCAGGGCGGGTGCGACATCGTCGAGCAGGGCGACGAGGTGCTCATGCGCGCGTACACGGGCCCGCGCCGGCTCGAAGCGGGCGAGGAACTCGCGTTCCACTACCGTTTCCTCGTGACGCCGTTCAAGCCCATCGATCCGAACCACTGGAACTGGCGGTACGGCGACGTTGAAGCCGACGGCAATATCCATCACATCCACCACGCCTCGCCGGAGAACCCCTACATCAACTACCCGTTTCTCACGGTGGATCGGCTCGCCGAAACCGTGGCCCGAGTCAAATCCATCCGCACGAACCTGACGGATTACGGCGAACTCGTCTACCCGGCTCTGGGCCATATCGACACGGCCCGCGGCGCGCTCCACATCTGGGCCGAGATCCCTTTCGATCCCGAGGTGGGCGAGCCGCGGCAGTCCAAGTACAACCAGCCCCTGTTCGCCCTCGAATTCGCGAACGGCGATGAGGTGGGCTTCTACTGGAACGTGGACGATCGCGGCATGCGGGCCTACACCCGGCTCGGCCCGGCCGGCTCGGGCACCCACCCGCTCGTGTTCGGCAGCCATTCGCCCGAGTGGCGCCGTGGCGAGCGCCACGTGCTCACCCTGTCCTGGGGCGATGCGATGGCCATCTTCGTCGACGGCAAACGGCTCGCCGCCGTGCCCCACGACGGCCTGTTACTGCGCGATCTCGACGGCGCCCGGCTCCGGTTCCACGGCGCTGGGTTCTGCGTGGACGCCGTCAAGGTGGACGACGCGCCGTTCGCAGAAGGCGCGTCTTCTGCGGAAGCCGTCCCGCCGGCACCCACCGCGGACGATCATACCCTCCTGCTCGATACCTTCGCGGGGTGGAACGGCGGCGCCACGACGCGGCCGGCTGTCGCCGCGGGCGACGCCCGGGGCGCCATGGGCGGCGTGTGCCGGCCCGTGCCCGGTGCGCACGGCCCGGCCGTCGCGTTCGCGTGGCGCGAGGAGGAAGTCCCCCCGAAAGGCGTGAATCTCTACTACACCGTGCGTGAACTGAGCAACCACGGCGTCGAGATGTGGCCGCTGCGGAGCCTGGGCGACGAGATCTTCACCACGGGCGATCACCTCGTCTATTTCGATGACACGGCCGTCATGTCGAAGGCGGGCGGCGGGTATCCCTGGCTGAAGGAGCATCTGGTGTCCGGCTACGTGCCCGCGTGGCGCCACCCCCTGTTCAACGGCGAAACCGACGCGGCCATCGCCACGCAGGGCCTCTCGCGCTGGCACAACTACTACATCGAAGGCCTCGAGTGGCTCATGGAGGCCACCGGATTCGACGGGCTCTACCTCGATGGCATCGGATACGACCGCGAGATCATGAAACGCGTCGCCAAAGTCATGTATCGCACCGATCCGCGCAGCCGGATCAACTTTCACTCGGGCAACAACTACGACTACGCCGATCGCCGCGTCAGCCCGGCCAACGAGTACATGGAACACTTCCCCTATATCACCAACCTGTGGTTCGGCGAAATGTACGACTACAACCGCGGGCCCGACTACTGGTTTGTCGAGATCTCCGGCATTCCCTTCGGGTTGACGAGTGAAATGCTCAATTACCAGAACGGTGGCAACGCCTACCGCGGCATGATCTACGGCATGACGGGCCGGCTCCATCCCTCCTGCACGGCCATGTGGCGGTTCTGGGACGCCTTCGGCATCCAGGACGCCGAATTCATCGGCTATTGGGCGCCGGGGTGCCCGGTGCGCACCGACGACGAGTGCGTTCTCGCCACGGTGTATCGCAAGCCGGACAAGTCCCTCATCGCCCTGGCGCGGTGGCCGGGCGACATCCCGCCGCGCGCCGCGTCCACCCGGCCCCTGGCGGCGCCGCCCACCCTCGACGGACGCCTCGCCCCCGGCGAATGGGACGGTGCGGCCCGGCTCGCCCATTTCACCGAGTTCGAGGTGCAGCAGCCGGCCGACGAGCAAACCACGGCCTACGTGGCCTACGACGAGAACGCGCTCTACATCGCGTTCCGCTGCGATCACGCCGCCGAGCGCATCAAGGCGGATATCACCGAACGCGACGGGCCCGTGTACGAAGATGACGCCATCGAGTTTTTCTTCCAGCCCGATTTGGACGCGGGCCGTTACATCCAGTTTGTCGGGAACAGCGCGGGCGCGTTTGCCGACAACGAAAGCCTCGATATGGCCTGGAACGCCGACTGGCAGTACGCCGCGTCGGCCGGGCCGGGCTACTGGGAAGGCGAACTCAGCGTGCCCTTTGCGGCGCTTGGCATGGCGTCCCCCGAGCCGGGGGAGCGCATCGGATTCAACGTGTGCCGCGAACGGCAACTGCCCGAACAGGAATTATCGTGTTGGGCGCCGGCCTCGGGCTCGTTCCATAACACGCACAGCTTCGGCCGGCTCACCTTCTCGCCCACGGCGGCCGTCACGCGCGAGGATCCCGAGGCGCCCCCGCCCGGCGCGGCCGGCACCGTGCGCCTCGCCATCGATTGGGACGCCCTCGGCCTCGATCCGGCCCGTGCCACCCTGACGGCGCCCCCGATCGCCCATTTCCAGGAGGGCGCGCGGTTCGCCCCCGGCGATGCCATCCCCGTGCCGCCGGCCTCCGGGTGGCTGCTTGTCGTGGGTGAGGGTTGATTCGCGTTGCGTTGAGGCGAAGACGGCGGAACAAGTTCTGCCTACGCGCCCGAATCAGGGCCGATCATCGGCCGGCGGGCCGCTGGCCGTCTTCGTACTTCTCCATGAACTGCGATAGCGTCGCGAGAATCCTGTCGCGTTCCTGCGCAGCCGCTTCCGGGTAGACGAGGAAGCACGGCCTGTCGGTTCGGTGGACGTAGATGCTGTATCGCTCGTTGAAGTACTCGGGAATCGGGTGTCGTTCCTTTTCCGTCGTCAGGTTGTAGGCCGTTTCCTTCGTATCGAGATCGCCATCCTCCCCTATCTTGCGCAGGGCCGTGTCGCGCGATTCAACCAGCTTCGCATACTGCTCGTCCGACAGCCGCGGGCGAAATACCAGCACCATCATGTATTGGGACTCGAGTCCGTACTCGCGCAGAATCTCGTCCCCATCTATGCCGCGCCAACCGGGGAGCCCGGGGAGTCCGGACGGATTCAGCAGCGTCACCTTCTCTTCGCGGAATATGACGATGCAGTCGAGATCGGTGATGCAGCGCCAGCCGGCAGGAAGATCCTCCGAAAGCGCCTCGGCAATGGCACCCGGCTCTGCCGGCCTGGATTCAGCGGTGGGCAAGGCCGCCGCACATAGAATGGCGATCGCCGTTGTCAGCATTTGTCTCATGGAGAATCTCCTCCCTCAGTTCGCCCCGGATCCCCTCCCCGTCCTCCGTCGCATGCCCAAGATGGCGGAACAGGTTCCGCCCTCCACGCAGAGAATGGTCTTGGTGTGCAAATCAACCAACACAGGCGAGGGCGCCTGTGCCACAACAAGACAGGGCCCGGATCCGGAAAAGGCCACCCCTATGCGCCCGGGGTTCAGTCCGTCACGAGCCGGTAGGCGTGGGGGGGCACGGCGCCGCCTGCCGGGAGGGCGTACGCGGACTCCCCATGGTTGACGATCACCCGTTCGCCGTTGCTGTAGACGGTTTCAAAAACGTTCTCGGCCACTTGCCGGTGGCCCTCGAGGAACTCGAGTTGCAGATGACTCAGCCGTGCGACGTCGTCGTACACGCCGCGGAGTTGGGTGGCGATCTGCGTGAGCGTGTCCTTGTCGTCGTAGCGGTAGTCGCGTTTGCCGAGCCAGTTCTTGGATTCGTCGAGCAGAAAGTGCCCGTAGAAGTAGGCCACGGGCATGCCGCCGTACTCGATGTTGCGCAGGTAGCCGGGCTCGCCGGGCTGGCTGTTCACGCCTTCCGTGGAGAGGTTGTAGAGCAGCACGCCGTGGTAGACGACTTCGTAGAGGGGCACGCGCTCGTCCACGTAGGGCTTTTTCGCCAAGGGCGCCCACTTGTCGCAGTCGACGTACAACACCCGATCGAGCGCGCTTGCGGCGAAATCGAGCGAGCCCTCGGACTGGGCGCCGCCGAACTGCTCGCGGGCGAGTGCGAGAATGCGGGTGGCCGCTTCTGCGTCCTGGTGGCGCGTTTGCGGATGCCGGGGGTCGTAACACGGCCGCGGGCCGATCATCGAAATCACGTCGGAATAGTGGAGCCCGCGAAACCCGAGGGCGCGCGTCCTCGGCATGTCGCGTTGCGCGAACAGATCGTGCGCTTGCGTGAGGCAGATGTTATAGCTCTGGCCGCCGCCCCACGCGCCGCCTTTCTCCATCGTGCCATCGGCCTTCTTACGGATGTAGTCCTCGCTCCAATCCTCGGAGATCCGATAGGCGCCGTAGTAGCAGTCGTGGGCCACGATCTGGTAGCCGAGGGATTGGGCGTGTTGGATCGTGGCGCGCAACTCCTCCTCGCCGCCCAACGCCGGCTCGACGGGGAAGATCTGCGGATAGCGCCCGTCATGGCCGCCGCGATTCCAGCCCACCAGGCAGAACTCGGCCCGCTCGATGCCTTGCCGGTGGAACTCGTCGACGATGTCGCGCACGCGGGCGAAGGTGCAGAACACGCGTATGGGCGGCTCGTTTTCGGGCGTCTGCTCGACGATCTCGTAGGGCACGGGTTTGACGCCGAGGCGGATGCGCACCTCGATGGACTGGGCCGCATAGGCCAGTTCGGGCGAGCGGGCCGCGCGCTCGCGGATGGTGCGGATGCCGCGATGCGCGAAGTTGTATTGCCGGTATCGCTTGCCGACGCCCGCCCAGGTGGCCTCGACGGCGGGCAGCACGTGGTATTCCACGGTGACGTCGTCGGCCAAGCGCGTTTCCTCGCGGAACGAGCGGAGGGCGAATCCGGGATCAATGGCGTACTCGTGTTCCGGGCCGTGATTCACGCTGATGCAGAGCCGGGCGTCGAACTGGCCGCTGGTGACGACGGCGGCCAGGCCGCTGGTGCCCCGAATCGAGCCGAACACCGGCATGGGGCAACTGCAGATGCTCTGATACACCGGCACCCAATGCTCGCCGGGCGCTTTGTCGCGGAAACGGCATAGCGCGCCCGATTGCTGGGGAATGACGAGGTATCCGTCGTCGCCTTCGTGGGCCGCGCCGAACCGGGGTAGGAGGCGCAGGCTCTTCAGCCGCGCCTCGCCGTTCTCGGCGATCCCGTCTGCGGGCACGCTCACTGTCAGGACGTCGTCGCTCATCGTGAGGACGATTCGGAGGGCGAACCCCGTGTCCACCTGGCGGCACGTCACCGCGCACCCGCCGGCAACCGGCCCCTGCTCCAGTGTCCATCCGGCCGCGGGGGCCACGGGCCCTGACTGCTCGGCGCCGGCCGCGTCCCAGAAGGCGATCTCGGCGAGCGGTTCGCCCTGCCAGATCGTGTCGTCCCCCGCGCGCTGCACCACGAGCCGCCCGTTATCTTCCCCTACGTGCCAACCCATGTCCGCCCCTCCCTCTGCGCAAACGGCCGTCCACGACGCCGACGCCGCCAGGATCACGAGCCATGCCATTCGTTTCCGATGCACTTCTTCTGCCTCCCTTCAGCGATTGTCCGGAAGTCTGACCACGCCCAGGCGCACCCCGCGCCAATAGGCCGCTTGTGTGTAGTACAACCCGTAGGTGACGATCTTCGCGTAATCCACCTGCGCGATGGCTTGCTTCACCACGGCAACCTGCTCGGGCGTCAGGGCCGGATCCGGGAGGAAGAACTGCACGAGGATCGCCTCGGCCGGCTGGCGAATCGTGCGATCCTCCTCCTTGCAGATGTCCGGCAGCGTCGGGATCTGATAGCCGCGGGATTCCCGGAGCGGCCACGCCCGCCAATCCAGATCGATGCCCGCCGCATCCAGTGGGCGATACGCGAGGCCGTTGCGGCACCCGGCTTCCGCGCGCCGGGCCACGAGCCGCATGCATTCGAGCCAGCGCGCCTTCAACTCCGGCGAGTCCTCGAGTTCGTAGAGCGCCTCGAGCGACACCTGCTCCTGCAGAAGGGCGTAGAGGATTTTCGTGGATTCGCCCGCGGATTGGGCGGCCGCTTCGGGCGCAAACCGCTTGGCCGCGGCGCGCCAGCGCTCGTCTCCCGTCAACTCGGCCCCAATGGCGTAGATCATGGGCAACCGGGCGATCTCGTGGGCCTCGTTCTCCCACATTTTGTCCACGAGCCCGTCGAAAGTGCCGTCTTCCCGGCCGATGTGGTAGTCGTGTTCCGCCACGACATTGCGTTCGAGGCGGGCGCAGATCGCGGCCATGATCTCGCGCATGGCGGCCTTCTCCTCGTCCGTCGAGAGCGGGGAGCGGTAGTAGCGCCAGAGCCCGTAGGCATACCAGGTGTACTGATCGCGCGAGCTTTCGCTGTAGTGCGAATGGCCGTCGGCCGGAGTCACGCCGCGGATCACGAAACCCTTGGAGGGACTGGCCGCGCCCAGCAACACCATCCCCGCGAAGGCCTTCTTCGCCGCCGCCCGCAGTTCGCCCTCCCCGGTGGCCGCAAACCGATCGCATATCATCGAGAGCATCACGCCCCCGCTGATCGCGCAGTCCTCCATGCCCGTTCCCCAGCCGTTCGGATTGGGATACTGCCGGGCACACTCGTCCGGGGTGGGCAGGCAGCCCAGGGGTTCCGCCGCGTCGAGGCTGCACACGCGATCGTAGAACAGGTTCGTACGCTCGTCGTAGAAGCGATCCCAGCTTGCCCGCCAGGCTTCGTCGACTTTGGCGTACAGGCCGTCGTCGGTGACGGCCACAGGATCCGCCGGGGCCGCGGACGCCGGCACGGCCGACAGCGTTGCCGCGCCGAGCGCAACCCACACGATCGGCGGCCACCCCCGTCCGCCGCCACACCGATCCTGCCCTCTCGACGCATCATTCATCGGTTTGCCCCCTATTCGGCCCGGGGAATCCCGCAGCATGAGGATTGCGCACGCCACCCGACGTGGCTCGTCGCGATTTTGCCCACGTGGCGCGCGTGGTGTCAAGGCCGGGAGATTTCGCGGCAGGCCGGTGCAGCCAAGAAGTCGCACCCGAACGGGAGGTGCGGGCTGCGCCGATTGGGCGTATGCCGATCCGGCGCGGGCGTGGTACCATGGTGGACACAGACATGCGGTAACCGATGGAGGTGGAGCCTATGACTACGATTCGACTGACGGGTGTGCAGATGGCCGTTTCTCCGAAATTGGAGGAGAACCTGCCGGTGATTCTCGCCTATATCGAGAAGTCCGACTCGGATTTCATCCTGTTTCCGGAGATGAGCCTGACGGGCTACCACGGCGAGTTCAGCGATAAGGCCACCGAGCAGGCATGGCGGCAGATCGCCGCGGCCTGCCGTCAGTCGTATGTGTCGGCCCTGATCGGCACGGGGTGCCGGACCGCCGAGGGCGTGTTCATCCAGACGCGCATCTACGACAAGTCGGGCGAACTGGTGGGCACCCACGAGAAGCTCGTGCCGACGGCGGGGGATCGCAAGTTCTGCCGGCCCGGCGAGGAACTGCGCGTGTTCGAGGACAACGGGATCACCTTCGGGTGCCTGATCTGCAACGATTTGTGGGTGACGCCGGGCTGCGGGCCCTATCCGGATCCGCGGCTGATGTATCAACTCGGCCAGAAGGGCGCGCAGATCGTGTTTCACAGCGCCCATTCCGGCTCGTCGGCGATCCATACGCCCTTCCACGAGTCCAACCTCGTGTTGCGCGCCCGGGAGAGCAAGATCTACGTGGCCACGGCCAACGCGGCCGATCCCGACGGGCCCGTGAACTCGCCGACGGGGGTCGTGTCGCCCGAGGGCGAATGGCTCGTGCAGTGTCCGCGGCAGGGCCAGCACGCCTTCACCTACGACGTGGAGTTCGACACCGAGTAGGGCCCGGGCCGCGCGGCGGGCGGGGGCCTGAGGAAAGCGAGAGGAATCAGGGGCATGGGGAATCCGGGGGCAGCGCTCTGCCGGCGGACGCCGGGCAGTCAATCGCGATCTCGCCCGGACTCCCCGCCCTGCACATCGCTCAACCGCGTAGGAGAGGTCGATGAGGGACTTCACGTTCTACATTGACGATTCCGGGACGAAAGACTACGCGGCCCCCGGGCAGGAGTACGGAACTGCGGGAGGGGTAACCCCCTACTTCGTATTCGGTGGGCTCATCTTGGGCCAACGTGCCGCGGGAGAAGCGCACCACAAGCTGCGACTCTTGAAGCAAGCCTGTTTCGGCCGGAAGAACGTAGAAATCAAAGCCAACTGGCTCCGGTACGGAAAGGAGAGAAGAGCGCGCTACCTCGATCGCTTCCAACTGTCCGAGGAAGACGTTCGCGACTTCGTGGACAAGGTATACGAGTTGATCCTTGGCACCGAGTGCATTCTTCTCGCCTGCGCAATCGACAAGCAGGCAGTTCAGGAGAGATACGCGACACCACATTACGCGCCTGCTATCGCCTACGACTTCATGCTGCAGAGGGCTCAGATGCAGATGCACCAGAGGAACGGATACGTCCGGATCGTTATGGACGACATGGCAGGCGCCACACCTCACGGCAACCAATACAAGGACAACCTGAGACGTCAACACGAGCGCCTTAGGACGCACGGCTCCCCGCTGATGCCGGGCTTTCACTACGATCGGATTGGTGGCCTGAAGTTCAGCGACAGCAGATCGGATGAGCGCATTCAACTGGCGGACTTGGTGGCATACAATGTCTACAGACAGTTCATTGAGCACGGGGAAGACTGGGACCGCGACAGCGAGTCTCTGTCCACCTATGAGTACCTGAGGCGTTTGGCGCCGCGTTTCTGCCAGGACAAGAACGGGAGAATCGCGGGCTACGGAATCGTGAAGTTCCCGCAGATCGGCAAGCGCCGGTGGGGAATCCCAACATGAAAAATCCGTGACGGTAAACCGCGGGGCAATTCCCGCGACAGTCTCAATGGACTGGGCAAACAAGTCGCCTTTCCGGCACGGCACCATCAGACTAGCAGATCCGGCCCGCCGCGTCAACTCAAGATCAGGGATTCGTATCCCCGGATTGACTCTGCTGGACAGGGCCGGTAGGCTTGGTCGCGCCCTGCTGATAGGGCTTCCTAAGCATAGGCGACGGGCGGATACTCGAGTCTCGCCCCACGGATAGCTGGCTCGGCCGACTCGTGTGTCCCGGCTCCACCGAATCTGAGCCATACAGCCCGTCTCCGACGAGGAATCTGAAAAGGAGTCTTCCCGATGCGACGTGAACGAACGAGTCTGATGCGTGATTGGGCAGGGATCTGCCTGGTTTCTCTCCTGTGCGCCGTGCCGTGTTACGGCGCAGATGACTTGGCGATCATTGCCGGGCCATACCTCCAGTATCCGACGGAGACGACGATGACGGTGGGCTGGGAGACGAACCGGCCCGCGTCGACGGAGGCCGCACAGGGCCCGGGGGCCGGCGTGCTCACCTGGGTTACCGGGGAGGACAACCAGGAGTTCCACACCGTGACGTTCGAGGGCCTTGAGCCAGGAGGGAACTACTTCTACAAGGTTCGGTCGCGGAGCAAGAAGGCCGGGGAAGTCGAGAGCGAACTCTATACCTTTCAGACGGCGGTAGCGGCGGACGCGCCCTTCTCGTTCATCATGATCGGCGATACGCAGTCAAACCCGAGGAACGTCGCCGCGCAGGCAAGGAAGGCGTGGGAGCAGCGGCCCCATTTTACGGTCGTCGTCGGCGATCTGGTATCGGACGGCCGGAAGAAGGAGCAATGGAACGATCACTTCTTCGCCAACATGCAGCCGCTCATCTCGCGGGTGCCCCTGATTCCGTGTCTGGGCAATCACGACGAGGACAGCCGCTATTACTACGACTACTTTGCGTTGCCCGATCCTGAGTATCGCTACACCTTCTCCTACGGGAACACCGCCTTCTTCATCATAGACACGCAGCGCCCCGTGGATCCGGACAGCGAGCAGTACACGTGGCTCGACGGCGCCTTGGCCGAATCGACGGCGACGTGGAAGATCGTTTGTCTCCACAAGGCCGCCTACTCCTCCGATGAGAACGACTTCGGCGACACGACGAAGGAGCGATCCGGCTTCGGCGATCACCGGCTGCGCGCGCTGTCGGCCCTCTATGAGAAGCACGGGGTGGACATCGTGTGGTGCGGCCACATTCACTCGTACGAGCGGACGTATCCCATGGTGCAGGGCAAGCCGGTGGCGGATGGCGGCGTGCTGTACATGATCACCGGCGGGGGGGGCGGCGGCCTCGAAAAAGCCGGCCCGTGGAGGAGCCCCTTCACGGCGAAGGTGTATTCGGGCCACCACTATTGCCTCGTCAACGTGCACGGCCCGGCGCTCCGCATCGAGGCCTACACGCCCGCCGGATACCTGTTCGACTTCGTCGAGATCCGCAAAGGCGATTGAGGACTTGCCCGCACAGCGCGCGGGCTCGTCAGGCGTGCCAAAGCCGGGGGCGGCGTGCTCGTCGCTCGTGTCCGCGGCTTCACCACACGTCTTGGTCTTACACCTGGGCGAGGATGACCACGTAGTTCTTTCCGTACTTCTTGGCGCATTTCGGGCAGGTGGTGTAGTAGAAGTAAAGCTTCTGCACGCTCTTGCCCTTGCCCGCGACATGGGCCTTCATCTCGTCGATCCATTTCCGCATGTTCTGGAAAGGCCCCTCGAACACCTTCGAGAGGAACGTGCCGGAGATCGAGGCCATGGCCGCGCCCGGGACGTCCTTGCTCACCTCGATGTACACGTCCGCGCCCCACAGCGAGTTCTCATCGGCCAGCACGATCATCGCGTCGGGATGGGCGCCGGCCTTGTCGATGGCGGCGGCGTTCCGGCGCATCACGGCGCCGAAATTCAGCGGAATGTGGAGGATGCTCGTCACCCGATCCTTCACGAACCGGCGATTCTCCCATGTCAGCTCTTTCTCGTCCCACGGCGCGGGATCGAATCGGGGACAACACTCAGCGGTGTGCTCGTCCATTGGCCTTCCTCCCCTGTTGCTGCCGGATCCCTTCAACCCGCCGGGGCATCACGGGGCCGGGCGGGCGATCACGTCTGTATACGGATGCAGCGAAAACCACCGGTGACTGCCCGTGCCCCGGGAGCGCACGGCGATCCGGCACGGTTGGCCGGGGGTGAGCAGCGCGGCGGGCAGGCGCAGGTAGAACAAGCCTGCGGTGTCCTCGGCGGTGGCGTGGCAGGGGAACAGCGCCAAGGCGGCGCCGAGCTCGTCATTGCGCCACGTCGTGAGGTTGCCCACTACGTCCAGCTCGAACACGTCCGTGCCGTTCACGGACAGGCAGAATCCGTCCGTCTCGGGCTCGGACTGCCAGCCGAGGCCGCCGGCGAAGACGAACGTCGCGGCGGCGCCGTCGAACCCGGCGGGCACGGGGGCCGTGTCCCACTCGACGGCGTTGCCGGGCTGGGTTTGCCGGCAGATGTGGCCGGGGGCGCTCGTCTCGCGGTAGGTGAACCACTCGCTCTCTTCGCCCTCGTTGCGGATCAGCCGGGCGAACCCTTCGAAGAAGGGCCCGTCGAACTGGGGCACGTCGGCGGCCCGTTCGCGGAGGTAGGAGGCCGGAAACGCGGCGGCGGGTTTGGGCAGCGTGGCCGCGTACTCGACGAGGCGGCGGAGGATCCAGGCCATCTCGGGGTGCTCCTGGGGCGCGTCGAGGTGCAGGCCGGACACGAGGATGGATCCGGCGCCTACCGAGGCCTCGAAGAGGAGGGCCTTGTCCCTGCACACGCTGGCCACTTCGATGCCGCGGATCGCCACGTCCGGCCGGGCCGGCAGGGCATCGAGCAGGTATCCGTCGGCGTTCTCGATCATGCGGTACCATCCCGCGTCGCACCAGCCGTCCGGCGCGAGCGCCCGGGTGACGGGGTGGTCGTAGGCGACGGTGCCCGCGTTGTTGTCGCGCTCGTCGCCGTGCCACCACGCCGTCTTCCACCGGGTGATCGCGGAGGGGAAGATGCCCGTCGGCCGCAGCATCACCAAACACGCGCCCCGCTCGACGGCGTCCAGAATCCGCCCCGACAACAGGCTGCTGAGGTAGACGGCGCTCGCATCGAGTTCGCCTTCGCCGGGCAGTGGCGCGGCGGCGCACGACGCCGCTACGGGCCACACCTCGCCGCTCGCAAACACGGGACGCGACACGGCCGGCGCGGCGCTAGACGGAAACACCCATGCCGTCCAGTTGTTGACGTACCTGCGTCCATCCGCGGCGAGTTCGGCGTCGATCTCGATTTGTTGCGGGGTCGTCACGGGCAGCAGGAGCAGTTCGAGCGCGGACAACTTGACTACTTCCCCTTGTCCCACCGAGCCCGGGCGCTCCTCGCCCTCGGCGAGAAGAACCCCGCCGGAACGGACGCGCCACGTGAGGGTCGAGCCGTTCAATGCGGTCTCGGCATAATTCGAGACCAGCAACGTGACGGACAACGTGTCGCCGGCCCGATACGCGATTTCGAGTCCGTCCTGGAGCAAGACGGTATCGGCGTTGAACCGGCTCACCTCCTCGGGCGAAATCGCGGGCTTGGGCCGGAAATAGGTGTCCACGAGCCCGTTC
>JAFGTL010000246.1 GCA_016934125.1 Candidatus Hydrogenedentota bacterium | reverse complement strand
TTTCCCGGGGTGGCGCTCCGCACCTTCGGCGCGTCGCTGACCCCGGGCTCGAAGCCTGTCATGCCCCTTCGGGGCATCGCCGGGGGGCGCTGTTACGGCGGTCACTCATTGGCACCCCACCTGTGCTTGGTGCGTTTTCACTTCGGGGCATCGCCGGGGGGCGCTGTTACGTCGCGCCCCGGCCGGTGGTTGTGCCCCTGTTGCCGCACCCGCAGTCTAGCACGGGACGCGGCCCGTGCCAACAGCAGCGCGTGAAGGCCCCCGGTCGCCGGATAGCGGATTGTGGCGCGCTCGAAGTGCCGAAGGTTGCACGAGTTTCGCTCGGCCAGGCACTCACCGCGCTGGTGAGTTTCGCGTAGGCACACGGAGTGCGGCCGAGCTTGGCTTGCGCGCCACGTTGCGGGATCTTGGCCGGCGATTCGGGCCCCGGATGCGTGTTGATGCCCCCGGGGAGGTTCTGTTACGGTGGCGGGCGTGGTGGTTGGGAGGATGATGGGGATGCGAGTTCCTTCCGAGAGCGGCATAGGCGCGGCCCGTGTAGCGTGCGTTGCGGTGGCCGTGTTGGCCGGTTGGCTGGGCGTGTTCGCGCCCGCGGCGCCGGCCCTCGAACACGCTGTGCAAGTCGGCCCGGCCGAAGTCACCGTATTCGCCCCGGACTGGACGTGGCAGAACGGCTCCGTCAACATCCTCGTGGTGGCGGATAATCCGGGCCCGGAGGCGTGCACCGTGTCGGCGCGTCTCGACGTGCCGGCCGACTTTTTCGCCTATGACGGCCCGGACACCGTCGAACTGGCCGTGCCGCCGGGCGACACGGTGCGCGGCGCGTTCACGAACATCCTGGCCAAGCCCGGCGTGCCGCTCCAGACGTACGATCTCGAGATTATCCTCGCCGAGGGCGGCCGGGAGGAGCCGGTGCGTTACCCGTTGCGCACGATTCGCGGCGTGGCTTTCAGCGGCGGCCGGTGGGTGGCCCTGCTGGTGCCATCCGGGACGGCGCTCCTGTGGTGCGCGGCGTTCGTGATCGCCCTGCGCAGGTTCAGCGCGCCCGGGGCGTGGCGCGCGTCGCCGCCCGCCATCGCGGAACAAGGAACCAGGGAATCATGGATCGATCAGAATCCGGCATAGACGACTCCGCGTCGCTGGGCGACGCGCCGAAGCCGTGGAGCCTGCGGCCGGCGCGGCTCGGCGCGCGCACGGTGCTGCTGCTGGGCACCGGCTCGGTGATCGCCTCGTTCTATATCGGCACCGGCGACGTGAGCGTCGGGACGAACATGGGCGCGAAGTTCGGCTACGGCCTGTGGTGGTCGTATTTCGTGCTGGGGATCGCAGGCTGGGCGCTCATCGACATGTCGGTGCGCTACTTCCTGCGGTTCGGCAAGACGCCCATGTCCATCTTCAAAGATGTGCATCCCGCGTTCACGGTGTACATGTTCATCGCGGTGGTGGTGTGCGCGACCTTCGGCTCGTACAACCAGTGGAGCGCGTGCGCCATGGTGGTGACGGGCTTCTTCCCCGGTGTGCCGATCGAGGTGGGCGGGGCGCTGGCGGCCCTGGCCGGGCTCGTGTTCCTCCTCACCGGGGCGTACAAGCGGCTGGAACGCGTGTTCGTGGTCGGGCTGGTCGCCCTGATCGTGTGTTTCTTCGGCTCGGCGTTTATGGCGGGCTTCGACTGGAAGGCGGCGGCTCACGGGCTGATTCCCCAGGCCCCGGGCAAGGGCTGGCAGGCCCTGTTCTCGAACAACGCCGGCAGCATGATCAACGCTTGGCTCATCCTGATTTACCCCTACACGATGATCGAGCGCGGCTGGTTCTCGAAGCGGCTCCAGGGGAAGGTGAACGTGCTGCATCGCGCCCGGATCGACTACGCCTGGGGTATCCTGGCGGCGGGCGTGGTGGCCCTGCCCCTTATGGCGGCGGCCTCGGCCATCGCGCGCCCCTTCGGCATCGTGCCGCGCGGCTACATGGATCTGTCCATCCTCCTCGAACCCCTGGCCGGCACCTGGAGCACCTATCTGTTCCTGTTCGGCCTGTTCCTGGCCGCGTGGACGGCGGGCGTCGGCTGGTGGCTGTGCGGCTGCTACGCCCTCCTCGACATCTTCAACCTGCCGATCCGGCTCGATTCGAAGCCCATGCGGGTGTGCCTGGTGCTTTTCTTCATCCCGTCAACGGCCCTGCTGCTCCTGCGCGTCAACCCCGTCTTCCAGATGCTGATCTTCACGGCCTTTCTCACCCTCGTGTTCCCGGTGATCGGGTTTGTGCTCCTCTACCGGATCTCGCGGCCCGATATGGGCTATTTCCGCTGGAGCCTGAAGAGCCCCCAGGGCATCGCCATCGTCGCGGCCGACCTCTTTGCCATCTGCCTGAGCGTGTATGTAGGCGTATGGCTCGGCTGGGTGAAGTTCGGCCAGGTGTTCATCTCGCGGTAAAGGGAGGCCGCGCACACGTAACCCGTTTCAATGCAGTGGATTAGTCGTGCCCAAGCGCCGCGCCGCGACCGTTCCGCTGCGGCGCGTCATCGTAATGGCACGGCTGTCGCGTTGTATGTATAATTGATGCGGAGCATCATAAAGGCAATGTTGCGAGCTGCAGCGGGTAGCAACCGGCCGACTCCGGACGGGAGCCGTTAGATCATGCCTAGTACGCGTCGTATGCGTATCTTATTGACAGTCATGGCGTTATCCATCGTGATTGCGTCCATTTCCGCCGCGGAGACCGACCTCGTCGTCACGGCGGAGGACACCACCGGATTCGCGAACGGCCCGGCCGTCATGGATCTCGATCTCGCGGCGATCACCCATCCGGGCTCGGTTCAACTCCAGTTCCTCTACGACGATGCCAAATTGACGCCCGTTTCCGTCGAGGCCGGGGCCATCGTGACGGCCGCAAGCAAGCAATTGGCCTGGGTGGTGCCCGAATCCGGGCGGCTCTCCATCCTGGTGTCCGGCTCCGGGGGCACGGGGATCTACACCGCATTGGCCGACGGCACACTGGCCACGGTGACGTTCTCGGTGTATGCGGGCGCGACGGTTGGCGAGATCATGCCCGTCACGGGCGACGTGATCACCGCGTCGACGCCCACCGAACCGCCCGCCTTCATCACCTCGGATATCGTGGACGGGAGCGTCGAGGTAGTCGCCTGTTCAGCCCCGAGCGCCCCCACCAACGTCAGCGCCACGGACGGGACCTTCAGCGACCGCGTGCGCGTGACGTGGTCGAGCGTGGCCACGGCGAGCCAATACGCCGTATACCGGGGTTCGAGCAGCAGTTCCCAGGGCGCCACATATCTGGGCAGCGTGCAGTGGGCGACGGTGTTCGACGATTACACTGCCGGCGCGGCCACGATCACCGCGAGCACCGGCGGATGCGGCAGCAGTACCTCGAGCCAGTACACCTACCAGACGTATTACTACTTCGTGGTCGCGCTGAACGCGTGCGGAACCAGCGGTTTCAGTGCCGGCAACAGCGGCTACCGCGGCCAGGCCAAGGCCGCCTCCCTGGAGAAGGCCGTGGCGGGCGTGCTCCCGGCCGTCTCGACGGGCGAGGGCATCGGCGTCGACACGGCCCTGGCCCTCCCCCTGCAGGCCGATGAACCCATCGACGCGTCTACCGTCTGGGGTGTCGTTCAGGGCGACGGGTTCGAGGCGTGGGACGTCGAATGGCTCGAAGCGGAAGGCGCCGGCTCGGCCGCCGGATGGGCGATCTACCGCCCGGCGGTTGAGTGGCTGCCCGGCGAGATCCTCGTGATGACCGCCGGCGCAACCACCGTGTCCGGCGCGAGCGTGGGCCCGGTGATGCAGGCATTCGTCGTGGACGGCACGGCGGAGAAGGCCGCGGCGCTCTGGCAACCGGACTATGGCGCCTTCGACACGGCCGGACTCGACCTGCGCGCGGAAGGCAACGCCGAGGTGGCCGTAGCCGAGATGTCGGGCGTTGGGGCCCCGCCGCCCGCGGCCGAGGCCCTCGGCACTATGTATCGCATCGAGCCAGGCGCCCCGTTCGCGGTGCCGCAGCGCGTGTGGCTGCCCGTGCCGGAGGGCGTGGATGCCGGCAGCGTGAAAGTCTACTACCTCCTGGGTGGCGTCGAGGATGGCGCATGGTATGCCGGCGAGAATATCGTCGGCTGGATGGTGGACGGCATATATCTTCAGTACGAAGTCGGCGGCGCCACCTATCTCGGCTTCGTCGTCCGCCATGGCGGCGTGGTGCAACTCGGCACGGCGGACGGTGCGGTTGCCGTGGTGCAGGCCGCGGCGGCGGCCGGCAGGGCCGGCGACGTGCTGCTCGTGGCGGGGCTCGTGGCGGTGTTCGGCCTGGCTCAGCGGAGACGGATGAAGGCGCGGGCGGCGTAACGGGATTCGCGCGGGACGGCCCCATTGGGCGATGGGGTGCGGCGGACAGAATCGCAGTTCTCAATCAATGGTCAGGTTCAACCGGGGAAACACAGATGGTTCTGCTTGTATCGTGGGTATTCATTGGCGTCGCGGCGGTGGCGGGGCTGGTGGCCGCGGCGAGCCCGGCGGGCGCGCGGCGGATGCTGGCGCTGTTCGCCACGAAGGGCCGCGTCCGCGCCATGGGCGTGGCCTTCATGGTGGAAGGCGCCCTCGTGTTCCGCATCGCGAAGCGCACCGAGATGCCGCCCGTGCTCCAGGCCGTCGGATTCGGCCTGTTCCTGCTGGGAGGCATTCAGTTGCTGCTCCCCGCGAGCGCGGTGATCTTCGCCGAGTGGTGGGGCACGCGGGGCAACGCCGCACACCGCCTGGCCGGCCTCGTGCTGGCCGGGTTATCGGTGGTCTTCTTCATGGCGTCACAGGCGGCACCGGCCATCGAGCTGGTTGCGGGCACGGAAGACGGAGCCCAGTAGCGGCGGCCGCTAGAAGAGGCGGGGCTGGGCGTCGGCCGGGGGTTGTAACCCGAAGTGGCGGTATGCGTTGGGCGTGGCCACACGGCCTTGGGGCGTCCGTTTCAGGAAGCCCGTCTGGATCAGGAAGGGCTCATGCACCTCTTCGAGCGTTTTGGCTTCCTCGCCGATGGCCACGGCCAGCGATGACAACCCTACCGGGCCGCCGCCGAACTTCTCGATCACCGTGCGCACGATGCTCTTGTCCATGTCATCGAGGCCGAGTTCGTCGATCCGGAGCAGATCGAGGGCCGCGTCGGCCATTTCGCGCGTGATCGTGCCGTCGCCTTTCACCTGGGCGTAGTCGCGCACGCGGCGGAGGAGGCGGTTGGCGATCCGGGCCGTGCCGCGCGAACGCGAGGCGATCTCGAGTGCGCCGCCAGGGTCGATGGGCGTGTTCAGGATCCGCGCCGTGCGCAGGACAATGGTCTCGAGTTCCTCGGGCGAGTAGAAGTCGAACCGGCAGGTGTCGCCGAACCGGGCCCGGAGCGGGGGCGTCAACAGGCCGGCCCGGGTGGTGGCGCCGATGAGCGTGAAGGGTTTCAGCCCGATCCGCATCGAGCGGGCCGTCGGGCCCTTGCCGAGCATGATGTCCACCTCGAAATCCTCCATGGCCGAGTACAGCGTCTCCTCGACGGCGTGGTTGAGCCGGTGGACTTCGTCGATGAAGAGGATGTCGAATTCTTCGAGGCTCGTGAGGATGGCGGAGAGATCGGCTTGCCGCTCGACCACCGGGCCGGAGGTCGTCTTGATGTCGACGCCCATTTCGTTGGCCAGGATGCGGGCGAGCGTCGTCTTGCCGAGGCCGGGCGGGCCTGACAGGAGGAGGTGATCGAGGGACTCGTTGCGGGCGCGGGCGGCCTGGATGGCGATGAGGAGCTTCTCCTTGATGGGTTCCTGGCCGGGGAAGTCATCGAGGCGTTGGGGCCGGATCTGCTCGTCGAAATCGCGGTCGTCGTTCGTCGGAACCGAGCTGAGTACCTCGCTGTCTCCCATCCCTTACACCTTCGCCATCGAGCGCAGCGCGGCGCGCACCAGTTCCTCGTCGGGCGCGTCGTCGCGGAGTTCCTTGCGGGCCTTGGCGGCGGCCCGTTTCGCCTCGCCCAAGGTGCAGCCCAGCGAGCACAACGCCGCGATCACGTCGTCGGACTCGGGCGACGGCTCCTGCTCGCCGGGCTCGCCGAGGATGGCGCTCAACTCGGCATCCTGGCCGAGTTTGGCCTTCATTTCGAGCACGATCCGCTGGGCGCCCTTCTTGCCCACGCCGCTCACCTTCGTGAAGGCGGACACGTCGTTGTTCATCACGGCCTGCCCAAAGGCCTGCACGCTCATCGTGGACAGGATCGCTAGGGCTACCTTCGGGCCGACGCCCGAAATGCTGAGCAGCGTCTCGAACAGGGCCTTCTCCTCCTCGCGGAGGAAGCCGAAGATCTGGAAGGCGTCCTCGCGGATGTGGCAGTAGGTGAGCAGCGTGCACGGGCCGTCGACCACCAGCTTCCGATAGACGGGCTCCGGCACCGACACGGCATAACCCACCCCGGCCACGTCCAATTCGATGTGGTCGGAGGCCTTGCGGGCGACAATCCCTCGGAGAAATGCAAACATCGCGACACATAGTATTCGGATCGGGTGCCGTTGTCCAGCAGGGCAGCGCGTCCGCTCACTCATCCCGCGCTTTGGCTTTCGAGGTGCTCGCCCCACAACGGAGGCCACCGGGCCCGATGGGGGGGGCTGTGCGCTTGTGGCGCAGCCGCGAATCCGGGGATACGAGGCGGGCGAATATCTGTAGCAACGCGCGTCACGCGTATGCTATGCTCCGCGCCGCTCACGTGGAGCAACCATCAAAGGAGGTGTTGTATGAAGTCGTGGTTTCCTGTCCCGGTTCCAGGGTCCATCTTTGGGCTGCTGGACATCATTCTCATGATCGTCGCGTTCTTCTTCGGGCGCTCGATGTGCCCGACGGTGCCCAACGGACAGTATTGAGATCGCTCGCGTATCCCGATCCTCCGCCATGGCGGAATCACAAGATACGCCGGCCTGCTTTCGGGCTGTGACGTCTTGTGACTGAGTCCGGATATTCGGGGGACGTGCCGTCGCGCCGAAGCGGCGCCCGGGATGTCCCCCGAATTCCTTTTACGGCAGAGGCTGCGTCTGATGGCCGGTGGGCGAACAGGGGATACGTGAGGAGCGCGGGCCCGTTCCTGGCGCACCCCGTCTGCATAGTTGATGCCAACGCCCGTGACGTGTGCTATACTAGGGGCGGTGCACACGGGGCCGACATCAGGGAGGCGTACAATGAAAGCGTGGTTTCCTGTCCCGGTTCCAGGATCCGTCTTCGGGCTGCTGGACATCATCCTCATGATCATCGCGTTCTTCTTCGGGCGCTCGATGTGCCCGACG
>JAFGTL010000245.1 GCA_016934125.1 Candidatus Hydrogenedentota bacterium | reverse complement strand
TGGCCGGCGGCCGGATCGCGTGGGTGGTGGGCCGCGCGATGAGCGCCCACGCCGCCCTCACCCCGCAGACGGCCCGCGTGCTCGAAGTGGAGGTTTCCCATGCGCCTGAGTGACACGCCCCTCATCGCCGCGGACGCCATCCAGCGGCGCGTGGCCGAACTGGCCCGTCTCGTCGACGTCGATCTCGCCGGGCCTGAACTCGTCGCCGTAGTCGTCCTCAAAGGCGCTGTGATCTTCGCGGCCGATCTCGTCCGCCACCTGGCCACGCCCACCCGCCTCGAGTTCGTCCGCGCCCGCAGCTACCAGGGCACCGAGAGCGCCGGCCCTGTCGAACTCACGGCCCATACCGCCCCGCCCGTCACCGGCCGGAACGTGCTCGTCATCGAAGACATCCTCGATACGGGCCGCACGACCGCCGCCATCCTCGAGCAACTCCGCGCCCAGCAGCCCGCCCGCCTGGCCCTGTGCGCCCTCCTCGACAAACCCGCCCGCCGCACCGTCGATATCGAGGCGGATTACGTCGGATTCACCATCGAGGATCGGTTTGTCGTGGGATATGGACTCGATTACGACGAGCAATTCCGCCATCTGCCCGCCGTTCACGTGCTCGAAGACGCGTAATCCCCCCTATTCGTCGGGCGGAATCTCGACGGCCGCGTTCCCGCGGATCCGCTGGAGCACATCGTGGCCCGCGTCGCGGTGGCGCGACAAGCGCAGCACGCGGCGGCCCGGCGTGTCCACGTTCTCCTCGGCAAACCGCTTGGCGGCCTCGAGGCCTTCGTACACGACGATGTTGACGTTGTCATACTCGGCCGATTCGGCCCGAAGCCGCCGCCCGATGGCCACGATCACATCGTCGCTCAGCCCCTCGGGAATCGCGCACACCAGCCCCCGCAACGACGGCACATCCGGCCCGAGTTGCTGCGCCACCTCGGGCGTGCGCCCCCATTCCCGGACGATCATGTAGCCGCCTTCGCCGACTTCGATGGCTTCGCCAGGCGCCTCGGGCTCCGCGGGCGCGCCCGGCACCCCGGGCGTGCCGGCCGTGGGCGGGGCGCCTTCCGCCTCGGCGAACGCGCCGGCCCGGGCCTCCTCATGAAGATCGTAGAGCACCTCGCCCCCCGGCACCGGCACCAGCCACGGCCGGGGCCCCTCGCCGCCGGGTTGCAGCGCGTACAGCCGGCCTACCTCGCGCCGGAGCCGATCGTTCTCGGCCCGGAGTTCGCCCGCCGCCTCCTCGAATGCGGCGAGCGCCTCGGCCAGACGCGTCACCTCCTCGCGGAGCGCGGCCACCTCCTCGGCCAGCGCGTCAAGCTGGGCCTGGCGCACCTCACCGCGGATCTCGCCCACGTGGGTGTCGAGCGCCTCGAGCCCCGCGTCCGGCTCGTCCTCTGGCTCGGCTCCCGGGGCTTCCGGCGCCGGTGCGCGATCCGCCGCTGGGCCGCCGCCTGCCCGCGCCCCGTCAGGCCCTTGTCCTGTCGTGGACACATCGCAGCCCGGCACCGCGAGCCCCGCCAGCAGGGCTACGCACAGCCCCGCCATCCATCGCGATCCTGTTGTCGAGTGCATGGCCCCGGCCCTCTATCCAAACCCAACCAGCGATGAAATCATAGCACGCGCCCGGACACGGGGCCAGCGCCTACGGCGCCGCGGGGGTGTCGGGGGCGTTCCAGGCCTGGGCGATCGCCG
The DNA here is from genome assembly GCA_016934125.1 of Candidatus Hydrogenedentota bacterium. Lineage (GTDB taxonomy): Bacteria > Hydrogenedentota > Hydrogenedentia > Hydrogenedentales > SLHB01 > JAFGTL01. The sequence continues at coordinate 5,182 of JAFGTL010000245.1, read as the reverse complement.
TGAGGGGCGGTTCGCCGTATCCGTCGGGGATGCGGATCCGAAGCCGGACGGTGCGGCGTTCGGCGGGTTCGAGCCAGAAATACGCGTCGTCGGCCACGTAACGCAATTCGCCCGGCACATGGATCCGCGTCATCACCGCCGGCCGTTCGCCCGTGTTGGCCACCTCGACATCGAGTCGCGCCCGCGTCGCCGATTCCCGCTCGACGCCCACCACAGCGGCCGACAATTCCGTGCCAAACCCGGCCACCTGCGCCCGCACCCACGGCCCTTCGGTGAGCACCAATCCCTGGCTGGGTTTCTCGCGGTAGGCGGCCCGGAACGCCGCGTCCTCCAACTGGGGCGGGCACCGGAAGGCGTACACGTTCCTGCCCTGCAAGGCCCCGGCGCCGTCCACCAACTCGAGCACCATGAAGAAACACGAACGCGCCGCATCTTCCGGCGTGGTGAACTCGAGCTCGGGCCCGGCCACGGCTTCGGACACCGCGCCCGGGCTCGGGCTCGCGCCCGGGCTCGCGCCCGCGCCCGGGCTCGGGCGCGCGCTTGCCGGGACGGGCAGATCGCGCCATGCGCGCCGCGTCGTCAGATCGCCGCCCACGAGTCGCGCGTTCAACCGCATGCCCGCGTCGAGCGGCTTGTCCGTCAGCACGTAGGTGGGCATCGTGACGCGCTCGCCCGCGATGTAGTTCAGGTGCGGCGGGTGCAGGCACGGCCACGGACTCGAGTACGCCCGCTTCACGTCGTAGTACACCTGGAGCGGCTGGCCGAGGCCGTCCACGATCTGGATCGCGACAATAGGCCAGGGCCGTTTCCACACCCAGAACAGCAGGCCCCCGTTTCCGGGGTAGGCGTGCCGGGCCGCCTCGGCCGAGATCTTGTAGAACTCGCCGGCCCCCGCGGCCACCGCCTCGGTAAACCGCTCGAGATCGGCCTCGGCGAGGTTGTCGAATGCCGACGCCCGCGACAGCATCTGCGGCAGCCGCGATGGCGCGAACTCCACCCAGTGATAGGTGATGTCGGGAAACGCGCTTTTCATGAGCGCCTCATCCATTTTCAGCAACGTCGGCCCGATGGGTTCCTTCAACTCGTCCTCGTCTACCATCTCCCTGTACGTCTGATACGACGGCATGCCGTGGCTGCCCCACTCGGACACGAAGGGCGCGCCGTTCAACTCTGTGCGCCAGCCCCACGGCGCGTCCCACTGGGGGTAGCCGTGGATGTCGCCCTCGTCCGGCGACGCCGCCATGAACGGCCGGGTGCCGTCGAGGATGCGCGTATTCCGCCGGCACGCCGCTACGAGATCGGCGTTGGCCGGGAGATCCGGCTTGAACTCGTTGCCCCCGCACCAGAACGCCAGCGACGGGTGGTTGCGAAGGCGGAAGATGGCCCATCGCACCGTGTTCTCCCAGATCTCGCGGTTGACGCCTTCGGCGCGCCAACTGCATGTGAGCGGGAAGTCCTGCCAGACGAGAATGCCGAATCGATCGCAGTACTCGTAGAACACGTCCGGCTCGATGATGCCGCCGCCCCAGATCCGGATCATCTGGATCCCCGCATCGCGCGCCATCGAGAGCAGCCACTCGTAGCGCTCCGGCTGGACATCGGCCAAGGCGTCGATGGGCATCCAGTTCGTGCCTTTCACGAAGAAGGGCCGGCCGTTCACGTGGAACACCCAGCCCTTGTCTTCGTAGGCGCGCCGCACCGGCGATACCGCCTTCCGCTCAATGGTGCGCACGCCGAACGGCACAACCAGGCGATCCACCACCGCCTCGCCCCGCCGCAACTCGAACTCGGCCCGGTAGAGGGGCTGTTCGCCCATGCCCACCGGCCACCACAGCCGCGGATTGGGGATCTCGACGTCGACGTCCACGAGATTGAGCCCTGCGCCGGGCGTCACCGTCACCCGCTGCGCCGCCACCGGGCCCGACGCCCCCTCGCCCGCGATCGCGAGGGCTACCTCGCACGCTTCCTCGCCCTCACGCACCGTGTGCACGTCCACTGTCGCGCGGATCCGGGCGGCGTCTTCGCGGATCTCGAGGGTGCGGAGAAAGGGGCGCTCGAGACAGGGCCAGTTGTTGGACACCAGCCGGAGCGGCTGCCACACCCCCACCGTGTTGAAATCGTACGCCCCGAGTTTCCACCCCGACCACAGCTCGGATTTCACCAGCGACGCCCACGGCGCGCCGCCCTCCTTGCCGAGCTTGTATCCGGCGCAGTCCGCCCGCACCACGATCTCGTTCTCCCCGCCGAACCGGAGATTCGATACCACGAACTTCGTGTTCCCAAACGCCCCCTCGCTCCGGCCCAAATACGCGCCGTTCAGCCAGTAATGCCCGTAGTAATCCACCCCTTCCACGGCGAGGCGGATGTGTTCCCCCCGGAACTCCGCCGGCACCTGAAACCGCTTCCGATACCACCACGACTTGTCTTCCACCCACCGCAGCGTCGTCGCATTCCGGCCCTCATACGGATGGGGCCCCTTGCCGGCGCGATAAAGCGCCCAATGCGCCTCGGCGGGCAGCGTCGCCTCGAACCAATCCGCTGAATCCAGCCCCTCGGGCAGCGAAGTCCCGGTGTCGGGATCCGTGAAGGCCACGTGCCACGCGCCATCGAGCACGATCTGGTTGTCCCGCGGCCAGCAATAGCGCCAATCCGTGGCCGGGCCTTCCTCCTCTGCTCCCGCGAACGCCCCACCGCACAGCGCCGCGACACACGCAACCCATTTCATTCCGCACGGACAACCCATCTGAACGGCCTCCTGTCAGAGTCTTGGCCGATGGTACCCCATGCGTCCCGGCCCCGTCCACGGGCCGGGTTTCCGGGGAATTGCAAAGCGGGGGCGTCTGTGCTAGATTGGAACGTGCGTAATGCAACAGGAGGAACCGGGGCCATGGAATGCGCGGTCTGCGGCGTGCGCAGTGCGGTTGGCTACTGTGTCGAATGCCAGAAGATGCTGTGCGAAGAGTGCGGCACGGTCTGCGAGATGTGCAACAAGACGGTGTGCCCGGAGCATGTGAAGGAGACGCGCAGCGGCCGCCGGCTCTGTGTGTCATGCTACGAGGCGCGCAAGGAGCGGCGCCGCCAGCATAAGGAAGGTGGCGATCGCAAGGCGGAGGACGCCGCGCTCGCAGAGGGAATGCTCGATGAGGAGCTTGAAGAAGAGGAACTCCTCACGGCGAGCGCCCAGCGCGGCCTCGAGCCGTGGCAATGGAGCCTGATCGTGGCCGCGGCGGGCCTGGCCATTATCTTCCTGCTCCTCATTGTCCCGTCGTTGCGCCGGATTCCGCTCGGCGGCTCGGCCTACATCCCGACGCCCTTCGTGTTGCTGCTCGTGCCCGCCTTCGCGGGCATATGGGCCGTCATCGGTCTCACGAACGAGGCCTTTTACGAGAACCGGCCCAAGTGCCTGATCGGGATTGCCTTGGCGCTGGTCACGGTGGTGCTGGCCTTCGTGGCCGTGGCCACGGATCCCGCGAAAAAGGCCGAACTCGAAGCGCTCCAGATGCAGGAGGAGCGCGACTCAATGACGCAGGAAGGGCTCACGGACTGGCGCAAGAACGCCCTCGATCGCTACGAGCGCTAGCCGGACTGGGCGCGCGCACGGAAGGGTGCCGGCATGGACTTCGCGGATGTGTGGTTGTGGATCGTGGCGAACAAGTGGTGGCTGTTTGCCATCGCCCCGTTTGTCGCCGCCATCATCATCGTCCGTATCCTGCGGTAATCCCGGGGAACCCAGCGGAAGGATTCCATGAAACGTCGCCTCATCCTGTTGGCAGCGTCACTCTGCCTCGCCCTGGCCGTCGGCGCGGGGGCTGCCTGGGCCTTCCCCGAGGCGTTCCCCGTGGTTGCCGACACCCTCGTCGCCGCGGCCGCCATCGCCGCGCTCCTCTTCATCCTGCCGAAGCGGCTCGCCCTCCCGATGCAGATCTTCGTCGCCATGATCGGCGGCATTGTCGCGGGCTGGGGGTTGGCCCTGGCCGGGCAGCAGGCCTTTGTTATCGATTACCTGGGCATCTTCGGGACGCTCTTCATCCTCCTGCTCAAACTCGTCATTACGCCCCTCATTTTCGTCTCCATCATCTGCGGCGTCGCGGGGATCGGCGACGTGCGCAGGCTCGGCTCGGTGGGCGCCAAGACGCTGGCCTACTACGCCTGCACGACGGCGGTGGCGGTGCTGATCGGGCTGGCGTGCGTCAACGCGATCCGGCCCGGGGTGGGCCGCGAATCGCTCCGGGAAGAGGCGGCCGCGGCCCGGGCCGAGGGGGCCGACGAAGCGCGTTCCTGGGGGCGCCGCGTGCAGGACGACATGCTTCCGAAGATCATTCAGAACCCGATCATGGCGGGCCAGAACCCCCTCGCCATCATTTTCTTCGCCCTGTTCCTGGGCGCGGCCCTCGCCGCCATGGAGGAGAAGGCCGCACCCGCCCTGGCCGTGTTCCGCTCGCTGGACAAGGCGTTTATCACCCTCGTGCTATGGATCATGGTGCTCGCGCCCGTGGGCGTGTTCGCCCTCATGGCCAAGGCCATCGCCACGCTCGGCCTCGGCTACATCGCCACCCTCGCCAAGTACACCCTCACGGTCGTGTTCGGGCTCGGCCTCCATTTCGGCGTGCTCGTGTTCCTTCTGTGCCCGCTCCTGGGCCGCGTGCCCGCCAAGCGTTTCCTGCGGGGCATGGCGCCCGCCCTCGAACTCTCCTTCAGCACCTCGTCGAGTTCGGCCACCTTGCCCGTCACCATTGATTGCGCCGCGCGCCGCGTCGGCGCGGATGAGAACATCTCGAGCTTCATGCTCCCCATCGGCGCGACGATCAACATGGACGGCACCGCCCTTTACACGGCCGTCGCGAGCCTCTTCATCGCCCAGGTGTACGGGCTCCACCTCGGCGCCGAAGCCCAGATCATGGTGTTCCTCACCGCCGTGCTGGTGTCCATCGGCACCGCCGGCATCCCCGGCGGCAGCATCGCCCTCATGCCCATCATCCTGGCCGCCGCCCACATCCCCGTCGAAGGCATCGCCATCGTCATCGGCGTCGATCGCTTCCTCGATATGTGCCGCACTGTTGTCAACATCACCGGCGACAGCGTCGGGGCGGTGGTGGTGTCGCAGAGTGAGGGGGCGATGGGGGCGGGCGGGCAGGCGCCCTAAGGGACGGCGGGCGGTTCCGGGGCCGGGCCGGGGGCCTCG
>JAFGTL010000244.1 GCA_016934125.1 Candidatus Hydrogenedentota bacterium | reverse complement strand
CATGTCGGGCAGGCGCGGATATCGGATCACGACGGTCTGTGCCGGCAACGCGCCGACGACGAGGCTCTGTACTAAAGGTATCTTCCGCAGCGCCTCGCGTACCGCATCGGCCTGTGCGGCGGTGGGATCCATGTTGTACTGGCTGCGATCCACGAGCGCGTAGCCAGCCTGCTCGAGGCGTAGCCGGCCTCCAGACCGGGAAACCTGGATGGTTTTCACGGAGTGGGAACCGATGTCAATGCCGACCGCCTTGTTTGGCTTAGAGAATAGCACTAGGCCCACTCTCCGTCTTGAGGCCCCGCCTCCCCGACTGCATGAGGCCTCGCTCCCGACCCAAAGTGGGGCAAGGACATCGTGGTGATGCCCGAACTACCCCTTTTTCACGTGTCAAGACTATCAAAAATCTGATAATCTGTCAACACTTAATTCGGGCTCGCCAAATCGGCCGGGCCCCCAACAAAAGTCTACCCTGATCCTTGACTCATTCTACCATAAGCACTTGTGTGATCGCCACCGGACCGGATCGTAAGGTGGAAATAGGTAAGGTTTCTGTTGACAAGTCAGCTACGTCTTGTGTAGGGCCGCCTCTGGAAGTGTATTGTGGAGAGGGCCGCCCAGAAGAAAGCGGGGCAATATCATTATTCATAGAAGTGTAAAGAAATAAGTCGTTTGATGAAAAAAGCGGGACAAAACCACATCCCGCCTTTGAGTTTCCCCCGCGCATTGCCGGCGTGCAGCAAACCTGTTGAACCTACCTCAGTAAGGGGGTGCCCTCACAGCAGCGTACCGACTTCCGCCCGGAGCGGCCTGCCGTCAGCTGCACGGATTTCGGACTCCCGGTTCAACATCTAGGCTCAAGGTTTGCTGCCACTGTCGCGCACGGCAGGGGAAAACCTTGTATCGCAGGGGAAGTCTATCAGATGGGGGAGCGGGCCGTCAAGGCCCAGACTACGAATTATGATAAATGGAAATAAAGACCGCCACCAGGCCCCGTCCTACTGCCGGAAGGGTCGCTGTGCTTTGTGACAGGTGTGTGCATTGTGCTACGCTTCTGGAAACAGGGCCGGGGTCGTCGAGTCGGCGCGGTTCCCTGACGCGGGCAGTAGATACGAAGGAGCGGGCACCATGGAATTCAGGCAACTCGGGCAAAGTGAGTTGAATCTGCCGGTTGTGACGTTCGGGGCGTGGGCGATCGGCGGTTGGATGTGGGGCGGAACGGATGACGAGGCGGCCGTCCGCGCGATCCAGCGGGGCATCGATGTGGGCGTGACATGCATCGACACGGCGGCGATCTACGGCATGGGGCACAGCGAGACGGTGGTGGGCAAGGCGATCGCGGGCCGGCGGCAGGAGGTGCTGGTGGCCACGAAGTGCGGCCTGCGGTGGAACGAGTCCATCGGCGAGCATTTCTTCGAGTCGAAGAACAACGCCGGACAGGAAGTGACGATCTACAAGAACCTGAAGCGCGATTCCATCAAGTATGAGTGCGAACAGAGCCTGAAGCGGCTGGGAATCGATACCATCGACCTTTATCAGTGCCATTGGCCCGACGCGACGACGCCGCTCGATGAGACGATGGAGGCGCTGCTCGAGTTGCAGCAGGAGGGTAAGATCCGGGCGTTCGGGGTGAGCAATTTCACGACGGACATGATGCGGGAGTGCCTTGATACGGCGCCGATCGCGAGCGATCAGCCGCCGTACAATCCGCTCCAGCGCGGGATCGAGGCGGACGTGCTGCCGTTCTGCGTCGAGCACAACGTCGGCGTGCTCGCGTACAGCCCGATCGCGCAGGGGCTGCTCACGGGCAAGGTGACGATGGATCGGACGTTCCCGGACGACGATGTGCGCTGCAAACGGCCGTGGTTCCAGCCCAAGAACCGGAAGCGGGTGCTCGACATGCTCGAGCAGGTGAAGCCCATCGCCGAGGGGCATGGGGCCACGTTGACGCAGGTGTTCATCGCGTGGGTGGTGGCGCAGAAGGGGATCACGACGGCGTTGGTGGGCGCGCGCAATGAGAAGCAGGTTGAGGAGAACGCCAAGGCGGGCGATCTCAAGCTGGCCGGCGATGAGGTGGCGCTGATCCGCCGTCTTGTGGAAGAACTGGGCGATCCGGAGCCGTAGTGCGCCGAACGGGGAGGGCGAGCATGGGTGAGTGGACGCGGCGGCGCTTCCTGGAGGCGTCCGCCTTGGGCATGATGGGGGCAGCCATGAGCGAAACGGTGCGCGCTGCAGACGCCAAGCCGGTGCGGATCGATCGGATCGATCTGTTTCCGGTGCAGTATCCCACGGTGATGCGGTTCAAGTTCTTTGAGGGGCCCACCTCGGGCGGCGGCCGGGCGGCGGTGCTGATCAAGATCACCGCCGACGACGGCACGGTGGGGTGGGGCGAGAGTGTGCCGGTGCCGCGATGGAGTTACGAGACGCTGGAGGGGGCGGTGAGCACGCTCGAGGGCTACCTGAAGCCGATCCTGATCGGCATGAACCCCTTCGATCTCGAGGGCATCCACGGCGTCATGAACAAGGAGATCGCGAACTCGTTCTCGACGGGTGCGCCGATCACGAAGGCGGGGGTCGACATCGCCCTCCACGATCTGATCGGCAAGGCCGCCGGGCTTAACATCGCCGAGCTCTGGGGCCGCAGTTTGCCCGACGAACTCGTGCTGAGTTGGACGCTCAACCCCAAGACGCTCGATGATCTCGAGCCCCTCATCGCCAAAGGCAAGGAGCGCGGGTTCGAGAACTTCAACGTGAAAGTCGCGCCGGATCCCGCGTTCGATCTCGAGATGTGCCGGATCGTGAAGCGCCTGGTGCCGGATGGGTTCCTGTGGGGCGATGCGAACGGGGGCTACGATCTGGCCACGGCGCTCGATGTGGCGCCGAAACTGGCGGATGCGGGCATGGCGGTGTTCGAGCAGCCGATAGGGGCGAACCGGCTTACCGGATACCAGGAACTGAAACGCCAGGGCGCCCTCCCCATCATCCTCGACGAGGGCGTCGTGTCGCCTACCGATCTGCTCGAGTTCATGAAACTCGGGTGCTGCGATGGCGTGGCCATGAAGCCGGCCCGGTGCGGCGGGCTCGTGTCGGCCGCGCAGCAGATCGAGATCCTCGAGGACGCGGGGCTTTTGTTCCTGGGGAGCGGGCTCACGGATCCGGATGTATCGCTGGCGGCGTCGTTGATCCTGTACGGCGCGTACGGGCTCAAGTTCCCGGCGGCGTTGAACGGGCCGCAGTTCCTGGGCGCGAGCGTGATCGCGGAGCCTTTCGTGCCGGTAGGCGGCAAGGTGCGGATCCCGAAGGGGCCGGGGTTGGGCATCGAGGTGGATCAGGCGAAAGTGGACGCGTTGGTGGCGCAATCGAAGGCATAGGGCCGGCGGCGTCCGGCGATGTGGAGGAGACGATGACGATGCGACGGAGTGTGGTGGCGGCCGTGGCGTTGCTCGCGGTGGCGGCGCCGGTGTGGGCGGGCGAACTGCTGCTCAAAGACGATGGGAAGGCGCTGAGCGTCACCGAAGACGGGAAGCCGGTGCTTTCGTATTGGTATACGCGTGTGGACGCGCCCGAGGGCGTGGCGGATCGCTTCTGGCGTTCGAGCTACATCCATCCGCTGTACGGCCTGGACGGGGACGTGCTCACGCAGGATTTTCCCGACGATCACCGGCACCACCGGGGCGTGTTCTGGGCCTGGCCTTACTGCGCGGTGGGCGAGCGCCGCATGGACACGTGGGCCATCGGGAGCGTGCGGCAGCTTTTCGACAAGTGGCTCGTGCGCGAGGAAACGCCGGGCTACGTGCGGGTGGGCGTGCAGAACCTGTGGCGCTTCGACGATGACGCGGAACCGAAGGTGTGCGAACAGGTGTTTTTCACGGTGTATCCGGCCGACGATCAGGGCCGTGCCATCGATTTGGCGCTGCGATTCCAGAACATCGCCAAGGAGGAGGTGACGTTCCTCGGCGCGAAGGAGAGCGACAAGGGATACGGCGGATTCTGCGTGCGGCCCGACAAGGCCCGGGCCCCGTTCACGTTCACGACGGCCCGGGGCCGGGCGGCGGAAGACGTGCTCCAACTCGACACGCCGTGGGCCGACGTGTCTTCGCAGATCGCGCCCGGCGAGGCGGCCTCGGGCGTGGCCATCTTCCAGCATCCGGGCAATCCCGGTTATCCGCACCATGGCTGGATCCTGCGCCACTACGGGTTCCTCGGCGCGTCGTGGCCGCACAACGAGCCCTGCCGGCTCGCGCCCGGCCAGTCGTTCGAGTTGCGCTACCGGCTCTACATCCACCGCGGCACGGCCGAAGAGGCCGGCGTGGCCGCCAAGTTCGAGGCGTTTGCGGCCGAGGCCCAGTAGCGCCGGCCCGGTGCGCCGGCAGAGGGGATCCGTGGGAGCCTTTTCGCACTGGAACTTCCGATACGCGCACGACAAGCTCCGCGTCGTGCTCTACGGCCTGCTCAATCCCCGCGCGCCCTGGTTTACGCCCGATGCGGCGCGGTTCCTCGAAGGCCGCCTCGAGCCCGGGTGGGCAGGGCTCGAATGGGGCGCGGGCCGCAGCACGCTGTGGCTTGCGGAGCGCGTCGGTTCCCTGATCAGCGTCGAGCACGATCCCGCGTGGTTCGCCCGCGTCGAGGGGCGGTTGCGTGCGAAAGGGCTGGATAACGTAACGCTTGTGCTCAAAGCGGAAGGCGGCCCCGCGTACGCGGGCGTGGCCGATACGGTGGACGACGGCAGCCTCGATTTCGTGCTGGTGGACGGTGTGGCGCGCTTGCGCGATGTGTGCGCCCTCGCGGCCATCGCGAAGATCCGGCCCGGCGGACTCCTCATCATCGACGACGTGCACCGCTACCTGCCCTCGGCGTCGCGCTCCCCGCTCGCATTGCCGCCCGACGCGGAGCCGCTCACGCCGGGGTGGGCCGAGTTTGCCGAGGCCACGCAGGATTGGGCCTGCGAATGGACATCATCCGGCGTGCAGGACACGGCCATCTGGCAGCGTCCGGGAGCGGCGTAGCCCGTGGCGGACGAGAACTACATCCAGTTCCTCGGCACGGCCGGTTCGCGGTGGGTGGTGGCCCGGCAGGTGCGCGCGTCCGGCGGCGTGTTTCTCGAACTCGAGGGCAAACGCATCCTTGTCGATCCCGGCCCGGGGGCGCTGGTGCGCTGCACCGAATCCGAGCCCCCTATCGATGTGGCCGCCCTCGACGGCCTCATCATCACCCACCGCCACATCGATCATTGCAGCGACGTCAACATCCTCATCGACGCCATGACGGGCGGCGGATACCATCGCGGCCGCGGGATCGTGTTCGCCCCCCGCGACTGCCTGGAGGGGCCGGATCCCGTTG
>JAFGTL010000243.1 GCA_016934125.1 Candidatus Hydrogenedentota bacterium | reverse complement strand
GTACCTCCCCCAACTGCCCCCCGAGCATCCGTGTTCGCGGCTGCACGGCCACTCGTACCGCGCCGAGGTGGGCGCGCGCGATATCGAGGGGCTCCGCCCGTGCCTGGCCCAGTTATACGAGGAGTTGGATCATCGCTGCCTGAACGATCTGCCGGGCCTCGAGCGGGCGACGTGCGAGGTGATGTGCCGGTGGCTGTGGGAACGCCTGTCGCCGGATGTGGCCGATCTGACGGCGGTGGTGGTGCAGGAAACCGATACGTCGCGCTGCGCGTATTTCGGAACGTAGCGGCGCTGGCCTGGCGCCGCGCGAGCGGGAGTAGCATGATGGACAAGAAACCGGCCGCAAAGGACCAGTTCGCAGCCCACGACAAGTCCCTGCCCTTCAAAGGGCCGGAGGCGGTCGACGCCGCGTGCCTCGAATGCTTCGCCTACGAATATGCCGGCACGCCCACCGGCGACATCGAGATCGTCACGGCCACCGAGGAATTCACCTCCGTGTGTCCCTTCTCGGGCCTGCCCGATTTCGCCCGGGTGACGATTACGTATACGCCCGATCAACAGTGCATCGAGTTGCGCTCCCTGAAGTACTACCTCATGTCGTACCGCGATGTAGGCATCTGGTATGAGCACCTGGTGAACCGCATGCTCGACGATCTCGTGAAGGCCTGTGCGCCGAAACGCATGACGATCGTTATCGACTGCAATCCGCGGGGCGGACTGCGAAGCACCGTGACTGCGACGTACGCGCGTCCCTGACGCGCCCGCGCCGGAACGGCATCGCGCGGGGCGGTTCTGCTAGAATCGGCGGAGAGTAATCCGGCAGGTGGACATGGACTACCGAACGCGAATGACGCGCGCGTTCGTGCTGGCGCTTCTCCTTCACACGCTCCTGTTCGTCGTGCCGAGCGAGTGGCGCCCCGGACACGACGCGCTTGGGCTCGCCTCCGTGCAGGAGCCGATCGTGCTGAACCTCCAACAGGAGGAGCGGCCGCTCCGGCTTGTGGACACGGTGGCGCCCGCCCAGCGGCCCGTGGATCCCGATACGGATCTGATCGCCGAGCACGCCTCGAACGCCTCCGGGCTCGCCGAGAAGGCGGGCGAGCGGCTTGCGCCGTCCTTCGAGCGGGCCTCGGAGTTCGACGAGCTACCGGTGCCGGCCGTGGCCGGCGAGGAGACCCCGGCGCCGCCGGAAGTTCCCGAGCCGAAGGGGGCCGTGGATGTGCCCGTGCCGCCCGTGCTCGAGACCGACGCGGCGGAGGTCGAGGCCCCGGCCGAAGCGGTGGTCGTGAAAGAGGAGCCGGCCGCCGAGCCCGAACCGGAGGAGGAGCCCGTGCAGGTGGCGCAAGCCGAGTTGACGGCCCGGCCCCGGCAGGATCCGAAGAAAGGCCGGGCCCGGCCCGATGGCGGCGCGAAGGCCGACGGGTTCGTCGGATTCGAGGCCAAGGAACACGAGTTCGCCGCGTATCTCAAGGATGTGCAGCGGCGCGTCGAGCGGCGCTGGCGCGCCATGATCCAGATGCGGTACTCGGGCTCGTCGCCGACGAAGGTAGTCGTGGATTGCGAGATTGCGCCGACAGGGCAGCTCGTGTACGCGAAGGTCGTGGATCGGGGGAACTCAGGCTCGTTCGCGCCGTTGTGCAAAGAGGCCATGGAGGCCGCGGCACCGTTTCCGCCGTTCCCGTTTACGGTGCCGCCCATCTACCGGAATCAGAATCTCGAGATCCGGTGGACGTTCAGTTTCTTGCAGGATTAGCGGGCGGCCCGGCCGGGAGCGCCGGGGGCCGTGAAACGTCGAGAGGAGGCGGAAGTCCAGATGCTGCTGTTTGTCAGACAAGGCGGGTGGATCATGTTTCCGCTGGCGATCTGCTCGCTGGCGGGCTTGACGATCATCATCGAGCGGTTCATAGCGCTTCGGCGCTCCGCGGTCATCGATCCGCGGATCCTCCGGCTCGTGAGCGAGTACTCGGAACGGACGGCCGCGGACAAGGCCTTGCTCTTGTGCAAACGGGCCAAGGGCCCGTTCGCCCGGCTCATCGAGGAGGTGATCCGGGCGCGGCACCTGGATCAGACGCAGGCCCTCGAACTCATGCACGCGGTGGGCCGATCCCAGGTGGGCACCCTCGAGCGCGGACTGACGGTGCTCGAGATCATCGCGGGGGCAAGCCCGCTGCTTGGGCTGCTGGGCACCGTGCTCGGCATGCGGACGGTGTTCAACGCTATCACGTCGCAGGGGTTGGGGAACCCGCAGGTGCTGTCCGACGGGATCTCGAAGGCCCTCGTGACGACCGTGGCCGGCCTGTGCGTGGCGATTCCAGCGCTCGCGTGCCACAGTTGGTTCAGCCGGCGCGTCGACGATCTCGCCGTCGAGATGCAGGATCGCGCCACGGGTTTTGTCGCCAAACTCCAGGCCTATCGGGGGCGCAACGAGTAGCGGGCCGGGCTACTCGAGGTTGAACGCGAACAGCCGCGCATTCTGGAGCACGAACTCGAACCGGACGCGCGATCCTTTGAGCGCACCGAGCGGCCGGCCCCAGGTTACGGGCACCGCCAGCCCGTCCGCCTCGACGGGCGCGCAGTCCTCGAGGGTGAACCCGGGCAGGGGCTGCCCGTCCTCACCGAGCACCTGCACGCGGATCCGGCCGCCCGCGGCGTCCGCGTTGAGGGACAGCGAATCCGCGTCCACCGTCACGGGGGGCGTCACCATCCGGCCCGGTTCGGCGCCGGCTTCCCGGGCCACATAGCGATCCCGCTTCATCGTGACGAGCCCGATCTGCCGCTCCTCCGTCCGATTGACCTTGTGCCCGCGGGCGTATCCCGCGTAGTACAGATAGACGTCGTCGCCCACGATTACCTGTTCGTCGATCCAGGCATGGGCGTGATCCCACGTGCCCCGCTCGGGATGGGGATCGAAGAAGTGCTCGGGATCGCGCACCCAGACCTCCCCGTCCCGCGTCCACGCCAGGGCCGTGTAGCCGACGCCGTATGCGTTGGGCGGATCGGGCGGATTGTCGGCCTTGAGATCATCGCGCAACACCTTCACCATGCCGATTACGAGATCGCCGCGCACAAGGTAGCCGTCCATGGCGTAGAACTGGGTTTCGCCCTCATCGACGCGGCTGTCCGGCACCACAACGTAATGGGGCGTTTCCCACGTCAGCAAATCGGTGCTCGAGCTCTGCATGGTGATGCGCCGCTTGCCCTCCCAGTCGTCGCCGGGACGATATACCGACACGGTGGCCACGTACTCCGCCCGGAGGGGATCGTAGAAAATACCGTTGATGTCGTGGTTGTGCCGGATCACCAGGCCGGGGGCCATGGACGTCCACACCAGCCCGTCCGGGGACGCCGCGACGTGGAGGCCGCCGTTGAACCACCACCCCAGCTTGAACCGTTGCGGGGGGTTCGAGAATTCGGGGCCCTCATCGATCACGCTGACTCCGAACGTGATGGGATCGGGATCGTCGAGTTCGCGGGCGGGGCGTTCCCAGTGGATCCCGTCCTTCGATTCGAGGTAGCCGAGGTGCGACGCCCCGACACCGCCGGCGGGACGCCCATACCAAATCCGGTAGCGTTTCGTCGCCGGATCCTGCACCACAGTCATGTACGGCTGGAAACACCCATCCTCCTTCCCGGTAACGATGGGGTTGGGGATGTCGTCCCTCCGCTCGGGCGTGTTGACCACACGGCGCACGTTGTCACTCGACTCGACGAGGTAGTCATCGATAAGGAGGTGGGGGCCGGGCTTCAGCCGAATATCGTCGCGCGAATAGATGGCGGTTCCCGGCGCATACAGGCGCGCCGCGTCTCGACTCAATGGCACTCCCTCTGCCCTGTCTGACATCTTGAGCAACTCCTCCGCCTGTTTAAGGTCAGCCTCGGTGTGCGAGAAGGCGCCAGCCGGCACCAGCTCCATCGAGTGCCCCTTCCATCCCCAATGCAGCCGCATGTGGGCCGAGCCGGTGCGTTGGTAGAGTTCGAGCCGGAACGGCACCGCGGCGCCCGCATCGGGGAACCGATATCGGCCCTCGCGCGGCCCGTTGCTCTCCGGCGCGTCGATGACGAGATCGCCGCCTATCCAGAGGCGACACCCGTCGTCGGCATCGGCCACGAAAGCCACCTCGCCGGCAACAGGCGCCTCGATCAGCCCCAGCCACACGCGTGCATAGTCGTGGATGTCGGTTCCGGTGTCCGAATCGATCTGTGGATCGACGCCTTGCGTCCGCGGCCACTGCATCGCCGTGTCGTCGAAGAACACCCATGCGAGCCCTTCCGATGGGGAATCCTGGCCGGCCGCCCACAAAGCCGGCGACACAAGCCCCGCGATCACAATTGCCACCGAGCAACTCTTCGCAACCATGGAACGACCTCCCCTGCACCAGACTCGCTGCGGTTACCCCGACACAGAACAAACACGCACGGCCCTTGAGCCCCGGGGCCGGACTGCTGCGGAACCGGCCGCACTCGTCAGCCTTACCCCTCCGCCTTTGCCTCAGGCGCAGGTGCAGGCGCGGCTTCCTGCTTCGCCTCGGGCGCGGGCGCCGGCGCGGCCTCGGGTTTCGCCTCGGGCGCGGGGGCCGGGGCGGCCTCCTGCTTCGCCTCAGGCGCGGGCGCCGGAGCGGGCTCGGGTTTCGCCTCGGGCGCGGGTTCCGGGGCGGCCTCCTGCTTCGCCTCGGGCGCGGGTTCCGGGGCGGCTTCCTGCTTCGCCTCGGGCGCGGGCG
>JAFGTL010000242.1 GCA_016934125.1 Candidatus Hydrogenedentota bacterium | reverse complement strand
TCCGTTATCGTTGCCTCAATTGATCGGCGCCGACTCGGTGGCGTGCCGCGCGCGGACAGGCGCTACCGTCGATGCCTTCGCGGCCGGATGGACGGACTGGGCGCAACTCCAAACGCCGTTCCCCGCACCTCAGGGGCAGTTCGTCCAGTTCCAGATCGTGCCGGCCGCGGGCGCGATCCCACTCCCCGATCGAATTCCGCTGACGTTGACGTGCGCCGGCCGCGAAACGCCAACGCCCGCCGGCCCCGCCCGGCCCAATATCGTCCTGATCGGCATCGACACGCTCCGGGCCGATCACCTCAGCGCCTACGGATACGACAAACCCACCTCTCCGGCCATGGATCGACTCGGCACGGAGGGTGTCCTGTTCCTGGACGCCGTGTCCCAAGTGTCGACTACGCGGCCTTCATTCTGCTCCATCATGACGGGGATTCACCCGTGGGACATCACCTACAAAGGCCGGAGCCCGGATGATCGGATCACGAACGGCTGGCGCATGGTGGACGACGAGGCCAGCACTGTCGAGGCGTTGCACGCGGCCGGTTACTACTGTGGCGCCATCATTGGCGCCGCGCCGCTGCAAGGTAAGAAGGCAAGACTCGCGGCCGGGTTCGATGTCTTCGACGATGATCTGGGCCCGGCCGATCCGACGGGCAAGATCATCGCCATGCGGACAGGCGACGCGGTTACGGCGCAGGCCGTTTCCTTCCTGAACGAAGCCTTGGAGCGCGAGAACCCCTTCTTCCTCTTCGTCCACTACTACGATCCGCACCTGGCCTACGAGGCCCCGCCAGAGAACAATGTCCGCGTCTTCGAGTCCAGCCGGCACCCCCTGGTGAGTGCCTACGACGGCGAGATCAACTTCGTAGACGATCAAGTGCATGCCCTCGTGGCGTTTCTCAAGGACAAGGGCCTCTATGATGATGCCTGGATCCTCCTCCTGGCCGACCACGGAGAAACGCTCGACGAACACTACGTACACTTCACTCACGCCGATGTCTATGAGAGCTGCATCCACGTGCCTATGATGTTCAAGTTCCCGGCGGGCTGGGGCATCCCGCCGGGCGCTGTGGCGCAACCCGCCCGCCTCATCGACGTCATGCCCACCGTGCTGGACTTCCTCGCGCTTCCCATGCCGGGCGCGGCCGATCGGCGCCGGCGCGGCGTGTCGCTCAAACCGTGGCTGACCGGCGCGCACGGCCAGACGCCCTGGCCCGTCCAACTCACGTTCTCGTTCAAGCAGTGCATCCTCGGCCACGCCGGCCTGCCCGACCACCTCACGGAACACTTCGCGGCACGGACGCCCCGGGCAAAACTGCTGATGGATGGCGCCCGAACCGAGGAACTGTACAACGTGGCCGCCGATCCCGACGAGCGGGCCGACCTCGCCCGGCGGGATCCGGAGGCGGGCGGGGCGTTGCGCGCCGAGTTGAACGGCTTCTTCTTCTCCGAGGAACGGGATCGAACGGTGCGCCGCTACGACTCGTCCGAGCACGAGATCGACGCGGATCATCTCAGGAAGCTCGAGGCCTTGGGATACCTGTAGCATGGGTGGCCGCTGAGGGGAGTCGTGCGGATCCTCATCGTCAACAAGTACCACAAGATCACCGGGGGCGCGGATCGCTACGCCCTCGGATTGGCCGCGCTGCTGACGGCCCACGGGCACGAGCCCGCCTTCGTGGCCATGGATCAGCCCGACAACCTCCCGGCCGGATACCCGCTCTACACGATCCCCGCGGGCGTGACGAACGCCACGTGGCGCACCGCCTCGCTCGCCGGCAAGGCGCGCGCCTACGCCGCCGGGGTATACAACCGGCACGCCGCCCGCGTAGTGGCGGGCGCCATCGCCGAGTTCCGGCCCGATGTCCTCCACGCCCAGAACCTCTTCTACCAGCTATCCCCCTCGGTGCTCCGTGCCGCGGGCGCGGCGGGCGTGCCCGTGGTGCAGACGCTCCACGATTACCAGCCCGTGTGCGCCAACAACACGCTCCACTGCCGCGGGCGCATCTGCGAGGACTGCAAACCCCGCCGGTTCCTCAATATCCTGAAGAACCGGTGCTACAACGACAGCCTCGCGGCCAGTTGGCTCGCCTTCAGCGCCAAAGTGGTGCATACGGCCGCCCACCTCTATCCCGCCGGAATCGACGCCTTCATCGCCCCGTCCCGCTTCCTGAAGGAGAAGATCGAGTCGTTCGGCCTCCATATGCCGCCCATCCAGCACGTCAACAACTTCCTGGACACCGCCGGGCTCGATCCCGACTACGCGCCAGGCGACTACGCGCTCTTCTTCGGCCAACTGCTCAAACACAAGGGCATCTTCACGCTACTCGACGCCGTGGCGCAGGCCGCGTCCGGTATGGCCATCGCTGTGGCCGGCACCGGGCCGGAGTCCGACGAGGTGGCCCGCCGCGTCGAGCGGCTCGGCCTGTCCGGCGTGCGGCTGGTGGGCTATCAGTCCGGCAAGGCGCTGTACGATCTGATCCGGCGGGCGCGGTTCGTCGTGGTGCCGTCGGAATGGTATGAGAACCAGCCCTACGCCGTGCTCGAGTCGTTCGCCCTTGGCAAACCCGTGCTTGCGTCGGCCATCGGCGGGATTCCGGAGTTGGTGGACGACGAGGTGGGCGGGCTGTTCACGCCGGGCGACACCGCGGAGTTGGCGGCGAAGCTCGCCGGCCTGGGCTCGGACACGGCGCGCCTGCGCGAGATGGGAATGGCGGCGCGGCATCGAGTGGCCGAGGCACACAGCCCCGAGGCCCATCTGGAACGGTTGCTGGGTGTATACGCGCAAGTGGGTGCGCCTGAGTAAGTTGAAACCCGGCGGCGGCTTTGCCATACTTCGCAGACATTGGGGCGGATTGCGGAAAGGCCTCAGCGTACACCCAAGGAACCACGGGGGGCGCAGATGGACAACAGCACATCGAATTCGAGCGGAGCGCCGTCGGCAGCGTTCACTCCCTGGGACGTCTTCCTTCCGATCTGGACGCGGAAGTGGTGGATTCTCGCCGGAATGCTCCTGTGCGCGGCCGTGGCCGCCGGCGTGTCGCTCGTCATGCCCGAGACCTTCGAATCGAAGGCCACACTCGTTCTGATGCCGCCGCCCTTCAAAGAGCAGAGCGACGAGATGAGCGGGCTGATTCCGAAGGTGCTCGGCGTGAGGGATTACGAGATCATGCTGCGCAGCGACGGATTGCTCGTTCGCGTCGAGGAGGCGATCCGGGGGTTGGGCACCTGGCCCGAGGCCGATCTCGAACGCCTCGCCAAACCCAGCGTGCTCCGGGGCAGCCTGAGCGTCACCACCGAAGTCGTTCAGAAAACCGCGTACGGAACCACCTATTCCCCCATGATTGTGTTGTCGGCGAACTGGGGGAGCGGCGAGCAGGCCCGCGATCTGGCCCAGGCGTGGGCCGAGGTCGCCGAGAAGGCCGCGGCCACGCTGTATCAGAAGGGCAAGTCGGGGCTGAAAGCCTTCGTCGATGAGCAGTTCGGCGCGGCCAGCACCGAACTGGCCGCCGTGCAGGGCCAGATCCGCGACCTCGAAATGGACTGGGATCAACAGCAAGAGGAAGAACGGCTCCAAGCCACCCACACCCGCCTGCTCGACTATGAGAAGGAACGGGAAGCGGTGGCTCTGTTGATCGGCATGGCCCAGGAAGAGATCGCGGCCTTGACGGGCCGCCTCGAGGCCGAGCCCGAGACAATCACCCTGTGGAAATCGCCCCCGATGACGGCCGTGTTCCTCCAGGGAGACGAGCAGGGCCCC
>JAFGTL010000241.1 GCA_016934125.1 Candidatus Hydrogenedentota bacterium | reverse complement strand
TCTCGATGGTGAGCCCCTCGATTTGCTTGGCCACCTCGGCGAGCGCGGCCCGCTGCTTTTCCTCACGGGCCCGGATGATGCGCATCTCGTGCTCGATCTGCTTGGCGCTGGCCGAATCGGCGCTGACCGCCAGCTTCCGGGGGATCAGGTAGTTGCGCGCATACCCATCGGCCACGTTGACCGTCGCGCCCATGTCGCCCAGATTCGATACGTTTTCACAAAGGATCACCTTCACGGATCACACCTCCTCTTGCCACGAATCCTCTTCTCAACTACGACTCGCCGTCACCGGGGCCGTTCTGTGCGTTCCGGGCCGCAACCAGTGCGTCGACTTTCCGCCGGAAATCACCCCAGGTGTCGAACAGTCCTATGCAACACAGCACGGGCACAAGGCCCGCATACACCATGGCCAGCACGACAACCGCATACACCAGCATGTTCGGCCGCAATGCGCGGACGCCGTACAGGAACAGGGACAGGCCGTTCAGCCAGTATACTGCGCCCAGGCCGATGGCGCTGTTCCATACGATCATCCGAACCGGATCGCTCGGCCACTTCTGATCCACGAACCACAATACCGCCACGGCGATGGCCGCCCATACAAGCCATTCCGACGGGCGCATCTCCCGGAACGAGCCCGTCGGGACGGGCCCGCCGAATGCCTGGCGGGCCAGCTTGGCCGTCAAGGAGACGGCCACGCAGGCCGCACACAAGATGATCGACAGGTTCAAGCCGAACGCCAGGTACGGCCAGTGCCCCTGCAACCACGTCCAAGCGTCGAGCTGCCGGGCCGCAGCCTCGCCAGCGCCGGGCTCCTGGGCCATTCGCCGGAACTGGGCCCCGAACGCCTCAAAGCTCGCCTCGGCCTGCGCCTTCCACACGTCCCAGGCCAGCACATCGTTCACCAGGGCCACGCTGAAGCACACCGTGGTCACGAGGGCCACGATCCGGCCATAGGGCCATCGCCGGGCCAAGCCAACGCCCAGGATCAGGCCCGTGCCCGCTTCGAGCGCGAAGTACAGGCCCGTCAGCAGGGATCCCTGTACGGTTCCCTCGCGGAGCCAAGGCTCGCCCGAAGGGGCAAACAGGCGCAGCAGCGCGCCCCTTCCGAGTATCGCGAGCAGGGCCGCCAGCCCGGCGCACGCTACCAGTCCTGCGGCCGGCCAGCGTCGCCCTCGGGCCATGTACACGGCCACGGGGACGATGAAAATGGCGAAACCGAGGGCATTCGGGCCCGCCACAAGCGTAATGCCGCCGGATAGCGCGAGAAGGGCTAACCATATGGCTGCGTACAGCATCATGGCCCGAGACCGGCCGGGGCCCGCGTCTCCAGTTAGTCGGCCACGTACGGCAACAGGGCGATCTGCCGGGCCATCTTGATGGCCCGGGTCAACATCCGCTGGTGCTTGGCCGTCGCTCCCGTAATCCGCCGCGGAATGATCTTGCCGCGTTCCGTGACGTAGTGCTTGAGCATGTTGATGTCTTTGTAGTCGATGTACACAACCCGATCTACCGTCAGACGGCACACCTTGTTGCGCGACAACGCCTTCTTCTTCTTTTTCTTGCGGGCCCTTGCCTTGGCCCTCATGGAACTCTTCGCCATCCTGCAATCTCCACGTCGAAAGGACTAGAAGGGAATATCATCTTCGGGCACCGGCTCCTCGATGGTGCGCGGTTCCGGTTTGGGCGCCTGAGCACCCTGATCGTCCCAGTCGAGTTGCTGGATCCGATCCGCCTGCACTTCGATGCTGGTGCGTTTCTGTCCGGTGTTCTTATCTTCCCATTCGTCGCTCTTCAGGCGGCCCTCCACGAGGACGGGACGCCCTTTCTTCAGGTGTTCGCCGCAGTATTCGGCAGTCCCGCGCCATGCGGTCACGTTGATGAACACGGTCTCTTCCCGGCGTTCGCCCTCGCGGGTCTTGTACATCCGGGAAACGGCCAGGCCCATCTTGCACAACGGCGTACCCGACGTCAGGTACCGAAGCTCCGGGTCGCGGGTCAACCGCCCCGCCAGGAACACCTTATTCACGTCCGGCATGCGAAGATCCGACATTCGTCCTCTCCTTCCGAACTAGTCGTCGTCTTCCTCTGAGTCGTCGTCCCTGGAATCGTCGCCTCGGCGCCGGCTGCTTACGCGGTCCTCATCTGAGTCGCCGGGGCGCCGGGAGGCGCTGGCCCGGATCTCATTCTCCCGCTGCTTCTTCTGCTCCTCTTCGAGCCGCAGGGTCTTCTCGTCGAAGTATACCACCAGGTCGCGGATCACCGTCTCCGACAACCGGAAGTACTGTTCGAGCCGGGGAATGAACGTGGGATCTGCTTGAAATCGCAGGAGGACGTACACGCCCTCGGTGAATCGCTTCACCTGGTACGCGAGTTTCCGTTTCCCCCAGACCTCCGAGCGCACGATAGCCCCGCCGTTGTCCGTCACGAGCGATTCGGTTTGTTTCACTACCGTCTGGATCTCATCGTCACCCGTCTCGGGACTGACGATGTAGAGCGCTTCGTAAGTTCGCAATCGAATTCACCTCCTTCGGAATAGCTGTAGTTGCCCAGAATTACGGGAACAAGCGCGACATGATAGCAAATTACTGCCCGGCGCTCAAATCGCCTACCGGCCGCGCTGAGCCGGGCGTGCATACGGGATACCCGCGGTGCTCGCGGCACCCCTCGAACGTGGGCGTCCCGTCCTGCAGGGTTACGCGAACCGCACCGGCCAGGTCGGTTCGCCACACGGCCACGCGCCGGCCGGCGTATCGCCGGAGCACCTCCGCGTCGATCCCCTCGCGGCCCGAGGGCCCGCCGGACGAAACGACGGCCCATCCCGGGGAGACGGCGTCCAGAAACGGCGCTGAACTCGACGTGCCGGAACCGTGATGCGGCGCCTTGAGGATCTCGGCGCGGCAGTCCACGGCGCCCAGTTCCGCCTCGGCCAGCGCCTCGATGTCGCCCGGGAACAGGACGCGGAGGCCCATCCAAGGCAAGCGAATCACGAGCCCCCGATCATTGCAGGAGGCGTCGGGGGCCCAGTCCGGAGGCGGATGGAGCACCTCGAGCAGCAGGCCGCCCGCCGCGACGGTGTCGCCCCGGTGCGCCCGGCGCATGGGAATGCCCCGCTCGGCGCACAGGGCGATCAGTTCGTTCGCGGCCGCGTGGTCCGGCGGCACCGGGCCCAACACGACCTGCCCAACCTCGAAGCGGCGCAAGACATAGGCCAGCCCGCCGATGTGGTCGCGGTCGGGATGGGACAGCACCACGCAATCGAGCCGCAGCACGCCCTGCGACCACAGGAATGGGGCGACCACGCGCTTGCCCATGTCGTGGTAGGGGGATCGATCGCCGCCGTCCACGAGTACGGTCGAGCCGTCCGCAGCCTGCACGAACGCCGCGTCGCCGTGGCCGACATCGAGGAACACGACCGCCGGTTCCGGGCGAACAGGCCGCCACAACAGGAACGCAATCGCCAGCAGGCTCATGGCGCCCGTCGCGGCAGCCCGGCGCCGGCGCGGCTCGCCGAGGGCGTAAGCGGCCAAGGCTGCCGCGGCCCAATAGCAGGCCATGGCGTGCGGGGTCGGGCTGCAGGCCATGCGGTGCGAGCCGGGGGTGGCCGCCACGGTCTCGCCCACCCACCGGATCGACGCGACGGCCGGGCCCAACGCGTGGCCGAAGAGAAGCGCAACGCCGGGGCTCACCCACGAAGCCAGCGTCGTGAGGAAGCACAGCCACAGCACCGCCGTCAACAGCGGAACCACGATGAGGTTGGCGAGAGGCGCAGCGAAAGGGATCACGTGGAACGAGCGGATCGCGATGGGCAGGGGCAGGATCTGGACCCCCACGCTGGTGGCCAGGGCGGTGCTCACGGGGGGCCGCAGTCCGGCCAGCCCGGCATGGAACGGGCCGGCGAACACCAGAATCGACGCCACGCTGAGAAAGGACAACTGGAATCCCGGATCGAATACGAGGTCGGGACTCGCCAGGAGAAAGACGATGGCCGAGATGCTCAGCGCCGTCGGGGTGTCCCGTTCGCGGTCGAACAAGTCGGCCAGCACGTACACGCCGATCATGAAGGCGGCGCGCAGACTCGACACGCGCCCCCCGGCCGTGAAAGCGAAGAGGACGACGCCGGCCATGACGAGGGCGGCCCGGGCCCGTGCATCCTTGAGGAACAGGCCGAGGACAAACGAGACGCTGATGAAGAACACGCCGATATGGACGCCCGACACCGCGAGAATGTGGGCGGTGCCTGCCGCGACGTAGGCGTCGTATTCGGCCTCGGCGATTTCGCCCCGGTACCCCAGCCAGGCCGCCAAGACGAAAGGCAGGGCCTCCTCCGGCACGGCCTGCGCCAGGCGTGCGGCCTGTACGGCGCGCAGCCGCGAGGCCCAGTGCCGGATCGACCACCATTGGCCCCGCTCGAGCCGCTCGAGGGCCTCGGCGCCCCGGGCGCGCAGCATGCTGTG